>DATGJI010000052.1 GCA_035295225.1 Candidatus Eremiobacteraceae bacterium
TGCGGGGTTGACTGTAATCCCTTGGCTTTGGGCGTTCGGTTTTGACCGCGCCCTTCGCGAGGTGAATCCCAATACGCTCATCGCGGACCTGACGGGCAGCGCCGTAGGGATATTCATATGCGGCCGGCTTGTGTGCGCTCCGGTGCTCGCGGCGCAAGGCGTGCCTGGACTAAAGGCGGTGATCGAGTCTGTACGTATGACGTCCGGTGTTCAGTTGCGCTCGTTTGTTCTGTTGGGGCTTAACATCGCCGTCGCGTACGCGATCATGGTTCCAATCGCAGGCGCGATGTGGGCGATCGTTTATCTCGCGATGGGCACCGGAACCACTCCCGGCGTTGCGCCCGCGCTCGATATAGTCGGCTCCGCCGCCTACGCGTTCGGCGAGATATATATAGTGCAGGCGCTTGCGATGGCGGCCTGCATGTGGCTCAAGGCGCTTGAGGAGGCCCGGTCAGCCGAACCCGCGCCTTCCTGAATCTATCCACAGACCATCGCCATTTGTCGAACCGGCCGCCGAGAACGTGCGACAGGCGGCTAAATGCGCGCGGCCATCTGGGCGCGTACAATGCAGCCATGCGGGCCGGCTCTACGGCTTGCGAATCGTTCCATGATGGAGGGCGGTAAAGCGTGGCGAAAGCATCGCCTGCCAAAGCGGCATTGGATTTCATCAAGAAACACGGCGCCAAGATCGTGGACTTCAAGTTCATCGACATGCCGGGCATGTGGCAGCATACATCGGTGCCGGCCGGCGAAGTGGATGAGGACGCGTTTGTCCACGGCATCGGCTTTGACGGATCGAGCATCCGCGGATTTCAGGCCATTCAAGAGAGCGACATGATCATGCTGCCCGAGCCGTCGTCGGCGCGGGTCGACACGTTCTGCTCGGTACCAACCGTCTCGTTCATCTGCGACATCTTCGATCCGCGCGAACAAGCGCTCTACTCACGCGATCCGCGCGGCATCGCGAAGAAAGCCGCCGCCTTCCTCAAAAAATCCGGAACCGCCGATACCGCTTACTTCGGACCCGAACTCGAATTCTTCATCCTCGACCACCTGAGTTTTGACATCCAGCCGAACATGATGGGCTACGTCATCGACTCGGAAGAAGCGCACTGGAACTCAGGCTCCGTAGAGACCCCGAACCTCGGTTACGCCTTGCGGCCGAAAGAGGGATACTATCCGGTCGCGCCTTCGGACAAGCACATGGACATCCGCTCTGAGATGGTGCTCTCGCTCCAGGAATGGGGCGTGCCCGTCGAGATGCATCACCATGAAGTCGCGACGGCCGGTCAGACGGAGATCGATATCCGCTACAACGATCTCGTGACGCAAGCCGACAACGTGATGATCTACAAGTATGTGACGCGCAACGTCGCCCGCAAGTACGGTAAGACCGTCACGTTTATGCCGAAGCCGCTCTTCGGCGACAACGGTTCGGGCATGCACGTGCACATGAGCCTCTGGAAGGCCGGCAAGAATCTCTTCTATCACGAAAAGGGCTACGCCGAGCTTTCAACCACCGCGCTGCACTACATCGGCGGTCTCCTCACACACATCAACGCGCTGATGGCGTTCTGTGCGCCGACGACCAACTCGTACAAACGCCTGGTGCCGCACTTCGAGGCGCCGGTCAACGTCGCGTTCTCCAAGGGGAACCGCTCGGCCGCGATCCGCGTGCCGATCTTCTTCAAAGGGCCGCGCTTCAGCCGGTCCAAACGCATCGAGTTCCGGCCGCCGGACTGCACGTCGAATCCGTATCTCGCGTTCTCCGCGCTGCTGATGGCAGGTCTGGACGGCATCCGCCGCAAGATCGACCCGACCAAGGCCGGTTTTGGTCCGCTCGATACGAACATCTACGATTTGCCCGCGCGTGAAGCGCGGAAGATCCGCTCGGTGCCGGGCAGCCTCGACGAATCGTTGACGGCATTGGAAAAGGACCACGCATTCTTGTTAGAAGGCGGCGTCTTCACACAAGAGATCATCGATCTGTGGATCGACTACAAGCGGACGCGGGAGATCCAGGAAGTCAAGATCCGCCCACATCCCTACGAATTCTACCTCTACCACGATCTGTGATCGATGATGCGCATTCCGCTCTATCAGATCGACGCGTTCACACCTAAGGCATTCGGCGGCAACCCGGCCGCCGTTTGCCCCCTCACGTCGTGGCTCTCCGACGACATCATGCAGTCCATCGCGGCGGAGAACAATCTCGCGGAGACGGCATTCATCGTCCCCGAAGGAGACGAGTTCGCGATCCGCTGGTTCACGCCCGAGGTCGAAATGGATCTCTGCGGACACGCCACGCTTGCCTCTGCATACGTCGTGTTCGAACATCTCGACCGCAAGCGCAGCGCGGTGACGTTTGGATCGCGCAGCGGACCGCTGCACGTCCACCGCAAGGACGAACGATTGGAACTGGATTTTCCAGCGTTGCGGCCGCGTCCGAGCGAGCCGCTGCCCGGCCTTTTTGAGGCGATCGGCAAAGTGCCGAAAGAGCTGCTCCTCGCGACTTCGTATCTGGCCGTCTACGACAGCGAGCGGGATGTCCGATCGATCGCCCCGGACATGGCGGCGCTCGGCAGACTCGATGCGCATGGCGTCATCGTCACCGCGCCAGGCGAGAACGTCGACTTCGTCTCGCGATTCTTCGCCCCGCGGCTCGGCGTGCCGGAAGACCCGGCAACAGGCTCGGCGCACTGCACGCTGACGCCGTACTGGAGCGAGCGGCTCGGGAAAACCGAAATGCGGGCGCGCCAAGTCTCAAAGCGCGGCGGCGAATTCTGGTGCTCGATCGAAGGCGACCGGGTGAAGATGTCGGGCCACGCTGCGCCGTATCTCGTCGGCGCGATCGAGATTTGAATCCGCCGGTGATCCGTCGCGCCGTGCCGTCCGACGGCGACACGGTCCGCAAGATCGTCTTCGACACGATGCGCGAATATGGTGTCGAAGCGGATCCCGAAGGCATCGATCGCGACGTGATGACATTCGGCCAAGCGGCGGCTGGAGCCATGGCGTTCGTCGCCGAGGTCGACAAGTGCGTCGTCGGCTCGGTCATCGTCACGCCGCGCGGAAATGGCCGCGCCACGCTTTCCAAGTTTTTCTTGTCCGATGCGCACCGCGGCCGAGGAATCGGGCGCATGCTGCTTGAGACCGCGGTCAATGCTGCCCGCGATGTCGGCTTGAGCGGCCTGGATCTCGACACGAAGAGCGTGTTCCGCGGCGATTCATCTGTACGAGACGACGGGCTGGAAGTCGGTACCGCAGACCGACCCCGATAGCCCGTGCGAACTTCTCTATGCGCTTGAGTTGACGCGGTAGGGCCGCGCGCGGCGAAAAGACAACTCTCCCCTTCCTATGGACAAGCCTCCCAAATTGTGGCGTCTGCTGGCCATGCTCGTCGTCGTGATCGTGGCAATCGTTTTCCTCAGCCACGTGCCTGCGAACTTTCAGTGGCCGAAATAGGTATGCAGACGCGGCTCGATCCAAGCATCTTCAAGAGTTACGATATCCGGGGCATCTATCCGTCGGAACTCGACGAGAACGCCGCCGAACTGATCGGGCGGGCGTTTGTGGAATTCTTGCGCTGCTCGACGGTCGCGGTCGGGCGCGACATGCGCGCATCGTCCGAGCCTCTTTTTCAGGCGTTCGCCCGCGGAGTGACCGCGGCCGGTGCGGACGTCGTCGACCTCGGGCTCACGTCGACCGACGAACTTTATTTCGCCGTCGGCAACTTCGAGTATCCCGCAGGCGCGATGATCACCGCGTCACACAATCCCAAAGAATACAACGGTTTCAAGCTCTGCCGTGAGAAGGCGATCGCGCTGTCGGCCGAGACCGGCGTCTACGCGATAAGAGACCTCGCGGTGTCGGGGCGATTCTCCACGCCTGCGCGTACGGGCTCGATCCGAGCGCGTGACGTGCTCGACGACTTCGCACAGCATTGCCTCTCCTTCATCGACCGCGGTGCGATACGGCCGCTGAAGGTCGCGATCGATTGCGGGAACGGCATGGGCGGTCTCATCGTCCCCGCGATCTTCAAGCATCTGCCGATCGAAGTGATCCCGCTGTACTTCGAGCTGGACGGCGCATTTCCGAATCATCCGGCGAGCCCGATCGAAGCCGAGAATATGGCTGACGTGCAGCGCGCGGTTCGCGCACACGGCGCGGACCTTGGTGCGGCATTCGACGGCGATGCCGATCGCGTCTTCATCACGGATGAGCGGGGCGAGCTCGTGGGCGGTGATATGGTGACCGCGCTCGTCGCGAAAATGCTGCTGCGCAAACATCCGAACGCGACTATCCTCTATAATCTCATCTGTTCGCGCAGCGTCCCCGAGATCATCAGCGCCGAAGGCGGCCATCCGGTCCGCACCAAGGTGGGCCACTCCATCATCAAAGCCGTGATGCGCGAGGAGTCGGCCGTCTTCGGCGGCGAGCACTCCGGGCATTTCTACTTCCGCGATCATTACTTCGCCGACTCCGGCCTCATCGCGCTGCTCGTCGTGATCGAGCTCATGTCGCGCGAGAACAAGAAGATCAGCGCTTTGCTCGCGCCGCTTGATTCGCGCCGGCGGTCCGGAGAGATCAACAGCCGAGTCGATGACATCCCCGCCAAGCTTGCGGAGCTGGAAGCGCGCTATGCCGACGCGCAGATCGACCATCTTGACGGGGTGACGATCCAATATGCGGATTGGTGGTGCAACGTGCGGCCATCGAACACCGAACCGCTGCTGCGCCTCAATGTGGAAGCCGATACGCCGGAGCTGCTCGAGCGCAAGACCGCGGAATTGCTCGCTATGATCCGCGCCTGACCATGCGTTCCGCGACGATCGGGCCCGCGCTGGTCGCCATGGGCGACGGCGGCGCTCGTCAGGGCTGCATCCGGGTCGAGGCCGGCCGCATCGCATCGATCGAGGATGGTCCCCAGTTCCTCACCTACGAATTGCCGGCGGGCAGCACGATCACACCGGGACTTATCGATCTTCACACCAACGGCGTCGGTCGCTATTGGTTCAATCGCGATCCGATCGACGCGCTCGAGGCGCTGTGCTCCGATGCGCCCACGCACGGCGTCACTGCCTTCCTTCCGTCGATCATGACGAGCCCGTGGGATCAAATGCTGCACGCGGCCACTGCGATCTCGCGCCGCTCGTGCCTGCCGTTGACCGGCGCGCGACCGCTCGGTTTACATTTCGAGGGTCCGTTTCTCAATCGTGAGTTCCGTCGCGTCCATCAGGAAGAGTTCTTGCTCGAACCGACGCCGGCTCGCGTGGAAGCTTTGCTCGACACGTGGACGACCGGCCGCTGTCGCGTCACGATGGCGCCCGAGATCAACGGCGCCGCGCGCGCCGCCGAGGAACTGCGAAGGCGTGGCGTCGTGCTCTCGGCGGGGCATACCGCAGCGACGTATGCGATCGGCAACGCCGCCATCGAACACGGTTTTACCATCCTCACGCATTCGTTCAACGCCATGCCGCCGCTCCATCATCGCAAGTCGTCGATTCTCACCGCCTACTTGCTCGATCCAACCGCCTTCTGCGAGGTCATCGCGGATGGCGTCCACGTCTCGCCGGAACATCTCGCACTGCTCTATCGGCTCAAGGGAATCAATCTTGTCGCGACGACCGATGCGATGCCGCTGACCGATGCGGTCTCCGCGTCGGGCGGCGTGGCGGTGACGCGCGAAGGCGTGATCGCTGGGAGTCTGCTCACGCCGGACCAAGGCGTGCGCAACATCATCGCGGCAACTGGCCTGCTGCTTCCCGAAGCCGTCGTATGCGCCACGTGGGCCCCGGCGCGAGCGATCGGGCTCGACGATGAGATCGGAACCTTGCGTGAAGGCATGCGCGCGGATTTCACCGTCTGGGATCGACGCAATCGCGTGACCCACACCTTCGTCGGCGGCGAGCTGATCTACGCCGACGGCTGATTCGCCCCTGTTTGTCTGAAGGATGATCAGACGGCGAAGATCTCGCCCGTTACCGTGCCGGCTCTGTTCTTCACTTCGACGCGTTCGTATTGCGCAAGCACACCGCTCGGAACGAGACGCGACGTGACGAACGGCGGTACGGCGCGAGAGTTTCCGTCCACGATTTTCACGCACATGCCGATTCCTTGCGTGAGCGATGCGCTTGCGTGATATCCTTCGGCCCCGCCTTTGCACACGATGTCGCCAGGCAACGCGCGCATGAGATCGGTGTCGAATTCGCCGGTGCCGGCGACCATCTCCGGGTAGCGCATCATGGCGTCGCGCACGCGCACGAGCGCGTCTCGGAATTCCGCCGGGAAAGATTCGGGCCCTGCGAATCGCGCAAAGAACCGCGCGGCGACGGAGAGCGGCGTGGCGATCACCGGAATTCCGCATCCATCCACTCCCACCGCAAACGTTGACTGCGGCACCTCGAGCATGACCGCGTACCCGCGAAGTATCAGCGCTTGCGCGGGATGAGTTGGTTCGAGATAACCGTCCGGTCCGGCGCCGAGGTGCATACCAAGTGCCAAAATGCCGGCATGCTTCCCCGAACAATTGTTATGGATGCGACCCGGTTTTATCCCCGCTGCTGCCAGTGCGGCTGCCGCGCTTGCGTTGTACGGAGCGTGTGGACCGCAGCGCAGTGCGCCCTCGTCCAAGCCGGCCTTTGCGAGCATGCTTCGCGCCGCTTCGATATGAAATGGCTCGCCGCTGTGCGAACCAGCGATCAGTGCGATCTCCCGTTCGGTGAACCCGAAACGATCTGCGGCCCCGCTTGCGACGACAACAGCGCAGATCAGCGGTTTTGCTGAAGACCGAAGAAACGTCGGCTGCTCGACGTCGCCGCCGGAAGCGACGATGCGGCCATCTGCGTCAGCCACTGCGAATCGTATCGCATGCGCGCTTTCTTCTATCCCACCGCGGGTGACGACGACTTTTCCGGTTGCTTCCATCGTACTCGCGCATTTCGGAGCACGTGGCGGGGACGACCTCCCACAAGATTGAACGGCGGAAGCGATGGACGTTCCCCAAGGAGCGCGGCTTCTTTCCATTGGCGAAATATTCGATCGCGCGATCAGCGTCTTGTTCAGGAATGTTTGGACGTTGACGCTCACTTTTGGGGCGTTTCTCTTGCCGTATGTGCTCTTATTTTCGTGGGTTGAGCGTGCCCTCGCTGTAAGAGTTTACGGAGCGATCGAATCCGTTATCGCCCACCCGGACCGATCGCCTGCGTTCAATCCAATATCGCCGTCGAACCGACTTGACGCAAACGGCTGGTGGCTCATAGCCCTAGGACTCATCGTCTTTCCACTCGCCGGCGCTGCGATCGCTGCGTTCACGGCCGGAACCGCGAGTGGTGATCGACCTTCTTTCTCCACTTCCTTACGGCGGGCGTTTCGGAGCTGGCCGAGGTCCGTCTGGGTTTCGTTGCTCTCCGTCGTTGGCGTTGCCAGCGGCATCTTCGTGGTGGCGGCGGTATACTTCGTGGCGGTGGTCATTTGGGTGGTGGCGACGAATCAGCCCTTTTCCGATAAGGCGGCTATGGCATTCGTCGTGGTGGTTGCCATCATAACGTCCCTGTTCGCGATTGGCGCGGTTCCGTGGGCGACTTGCGCGTTCGGCGCCGCAACGCTTGATGACGTAGGACCTTTTGGAGCGCTTGTCGGCGCATGGCGGATGTGCTTTCGCAGATCTGCGGCCGTCAGGTCCTTGCTCTTCGGATTTGGTATGTGGGCCATCGTCGTCGTCGGCATGTTGTTCTTCTACATCATTGCAGTGATCGGCATCGCGATTCATCAGAACTATGCTGCCAGCGCAGTACGATTGATCGGATTGACCGAACTGGCCGTGTTTGTCAACGTAGCTGGTGCGTTGTTCTATCTCGATGGAAAGGCACGCAGAGAACGCCGGTTCTGATGAACGATCCAAACGCAACGCGGCTTCTGTCCGTTGGAGAGATCTTCGATCGCGCGGTACACGTCGTGTTGAGAAATTTCTTGCAACTAACGCTTGCTTATGGCATCTTCAACATTCCATTCGTCGCTCTCCAGGACTGGATTCAACGCTCGGCGCAAGCCCGATTTGACTTGGCCCTCGGGACGGTCGTCGCAAATCCGCGCTTGATCTCGCAATTCTTCCGGCTTTCCCAAGATCCGACGAAGAAATCCTTGGCGAGCGATTGGATATTTATCGCACTCGGACTTGCCGTTTCGGTTCTGGCGGCTTGTCTCGTCGCAAACCTGACCGAGCGAATCTTGCGCGGTGAGCGCCCAGCCGCAGTTCAGGTGATTCCGAAGTCACTAAGGGTCTTGTATCGACTTGTCGCCCAGCAGTTCGCGATAGTATTCATCGCCTTCCTCATCTTCATTGTCATCGTTATTATATGGGCGCTTCCGGCGCTGATGTGGCCCGCCGCGCGTTCACCCGCTGTCCTAACTGCTGCCATATCTCTGTCCGCTGCCCTCTTGTTCTGCGCACTCGAGGCATGGGGTTACTGCGCTTTTGGGGCTGTCGCGCTCGACGATTCAGGTGTCGTCCGAGCGATGAGAACGGGATGGCGAATGACAATGACCAAGGCCGCGGTCTCGCGATCGTTTGTATTTGGGTTTGGAATACTGGCTTTTGACGTGCTAGCGGTGATTTTCTCATTCGCGCTTGCGGGATTTGCTGTGGATGTGACGCATCAAGTAGTGGTGGCCCGCGTGTTGGAGGTACTCCTCGGCGTCGCGATCGCCACCTTCGTCAACGTCGCGGGCACCATTTTCTACCTCGATGCGAACGCGCGATACTCCGCAATCCAGGATGCCGCACAGAACCGCGAGAACAGCGCAGCGCGATGAGCAGCGAAGCGCCGGCCGTTAATCTTCGCCCGATGAGCGTTGGCGAGATGCTCGATCGCGGCTTCACCGTCTATCTCAGGAACGTCCTCGTGCTGACCGGCGCGCTCGTCGTGGTGATCGTTCCCACGATGCTGCTCCAGTATCTTGCTTCGCGCGATATGCTCGGATTCGACATCTCCATGATGACGAGCGCTTTTAAGAATCCCAATGCTCCGCCGCCTCAGCCGGACGTGAGCCAATTCACGAGCGCCTACGTGCGCAGTCTGCCGCTCATGGGTCTTTCGATGCTGCTCTCGGTGATAGCGCTGCCCTTTGCCAACGCGGCGGTGATCGCCGGCGTGTCGCGTTCGTATCTTGGCGAGCGGATCAGCCTCGCCGAATGCTATCGCGACGCTTTTCGCCGCTGGGCGCACGTGCTGTTGTTGGCTGTGCTGTGGATCGTCGCTTTCCTCGTCGGCTACTTCGCCTTTGTGATCCTGCTCGTACTCCTCACCTTCGTCTTTGCTGCCATCATCGCCGCCGGCGCACATATGCCCGCGGCGCTTGCCGTCGCGGGTGCGATCGTCGTCTTTCCGTTGATTATCTGGTTCGTCTTGACCGCGCAGCAGTTGTACATGACATGGGCGCTTTCGTTCGCCGCCGTCGTCGTTGAGTCTGTCGATCCGATCAAGGCGTTCGCTTCCGGCTTTGCGCGCGTCTTCTCCAGAGGCGCATATTGGCGATCGTTTGGCGTTGCAGCGGCCATCACCGGCGTTATCATCGCGCTCGAGCTGATCGTCGGAGGCTTGGGGACGGCGATATACGTCGTCTTCAAGCCGACGCCCGACGTACTCGCACCGCTCTTCTATGGCGCGCTGACGCTTATGACCGTCATCTACACGCCGCTGATGTTCGCCATCGTCGCGATGTACTATTACGACGCGCGCATCCGGCGTGAGGGATTCGATCTGGAACATCTCGCCCGGCAACTCGCAGGAGGCGGAGCGGCGCAGCCGATCGCTGGGGCGTGAGATGGTCGGTCATCGCGCTCGGCGCGGCGTTGACGATGTGCGCAACGCCCGTCATCGCGGCGACGACTGAGGACATCACGGCGGCCGCGGCCGCGCTCGATCGGGCCGCCGCGCACAAGAGCCCAACAGCCTCCGACGTCACTGCGATTCGCGTCTCGGGAAAACTCGAGACCTGGCTCAAGGCTGGTCTGGACGGCGCTTGGACCGAGAAAAAACCGCGGGACCGGGCTCGCGACCTGAGTGCGCTCGCTGCGTCTTTGCGGCGTACGGCCGCACTTGAACAGGCGGCTTCGATCTCGCCGCTTCATGATGTGGGCGGTGTTGCGAAAAGGGTCTTGTCGGATCCCGCATACGCCGTCGCGCATGCAGCGCCGCCGGCCCCGCAAAAAGAATCGTGGCTGGATAGTCTCCTAAAACGCTTGGCAGAGCTCTGGTCGAAGTTCCTCGGCCGCGCGGCCGCGAGCGGCTCTTCGTCGGTTGCGCTCGGCGACATCATTGCGATCATCGCGGTCGCGGCTGCGGCAGCCGCGCTCCTATACCTCATCGTCCGCGTCGCGCTGATGCTCGTCGCGCGGCGTTCGCGCCGGCGCGGTGAAGAACGGATCGGAACGGAGATCGCCGCGCCGGGCGATCCGGATCTGAGCTATGCGGAAGCGCGTCGCGCGGCGGGCGAAGGATCGTACGGTCGCGCGGTAGCGCTTCTATTCCAAGCGGCGCTCGTCGTGCTCGATCGCTCGGGCCGCGTCGCCTACGATCCCGCGCGGACGGCGGGTGAGTATCGTCGAGCGGTGCGGCTTGCCGCCGCGCGCGCGGCATCGCCGTTTGACGACTTGGCGCGCGCGTTCACCGATGTGGCATACGCCGACAAGGATGCGACCGAACGGGAGTGGATGTCAGCGGATGCGTCATATTCCCGGTTCACGCCGCTCGTCGGGGTTCGACAGTGAGCGGGAAGTCGCGGCGCTCGTTTCCGATCTTCGAGGCCATCGCCGCGTTGATCGTCTTGATCGGATACGGCGGCATCGCATACCTGGAGGTCCGCCTCCATGGCGCTCAGCCGACATTCGATTCGCAATCCACGTACGACGCGCACCCTGGCGGCTATCGCGCGCTGTACGACGTCTTGCGGGCGGAGGGCACGCGCGTCGAGCGTTTTGAGCGGCGCCCGGCATATCTCGATGAGGGCGTCGATACGTACGTGATCGCCGATTCGCCGTTCGGACTTCTCAACGAGAGCCCGGCGGATTTCGACTCGCTCGAACGCTGGGTAAAAGCCGGTGGACGCCTCGTCGTCATCGGCGCGGTTCCGCTGCCCGACGAACTCAAAGCGCCGCCTGTTGACGCAGCACACGTGAAGAACGATCGCGCACGGCCCGCGGTCTCCACGCCGCTGACGTCCGGCGTCGCAAATCTCGCGGGCGATTCCAACTTGCGCATTCCCTTACGTCAGGCGCAGACGCAAACGCCGCTTGCCGCCGACGGTGCGGGCCTCGTCGCCTCGACGTACGGCTATGGGAAGGGCAACATCGTCGTCATCACCGATGACTCGCTGTTTCAAAACCGGAATCTCGCGCGCGCCGATAACGCCCGATTCGCGTACGATGCGCTGACCGCCGGCGGCGATCGAGCGAAGGTCGTGGCATTTGACGAATTCTCGCACGGTTTCCAGAGCGGTGATTCGCTCTGGGCGGTCTTACCCGCGCCCATGCGCATCGGCGCCGCACTGCTCGGATCCGCGTTCGTCTTGCTGCTCGTCGGATCGCTCTTCCGCTTCGGGCCGGTGACCCGTCTTCCGGTCGAGACCGAGCGCACATCGTCGGAATATCTCGCGTCCATGGCCGCGCTCCTCGCACGCGGCGGCGCGGCGCGCATCGCGCTGCGATCGGTCGCGGACGCATGCCTGCGCGATGTCGCGTCGTCGCTCGGTCTAGGCGAAGGCACGCCGATCGCGCGCGTCGCGGAAGCGCTCCGTCACCGGCCGGACGGCGGAGCGACGGCCGACAGGGTCCTCGAGCTCAATCGTCTACGATCGTACGAACGCCCTACCGACACGGAACTGCTCCAGGCAGTCCGCGTCGCAGCAACGCTTCGAAAGGAATACGCGCCATATGCCCGCATCGGTTTCGGACGCCGCACGACGACTGCGCGACGGTCTGCATGAGGTAGTCGTCGGACAGGAGAGCACGATCTTCGCGCTGCTCGTCGCGCTGCTCGGCGGCGGTCACGTGCTGATCGAAGGCGTGCCGGGTACGGCCAAGACGCTCCTCGTGCGCGCACTCGCATTGCTCATGGGAGCCGACTTCCGCCGCATCCAGTTCACGCCGGATCTGATGCCGGCCGACGTCGTCGGTACGACGGTCTTCAATCCGAAGTCGGGCGAATTTTCAACGCGGCACGGGCCGATCTTCACAAACCTCTTGCTTGCCGACGAAATCAATCGCACGCCGCCGAAGACGCAATCGTCGCTGCTCGAGGCGATGGAAGAGCGCCAAGTGACGATCGACGGCGTCAGCGCGCCGTTGCCGCCGTTGTTCATGGTATGTGCGACCCAGAACCCTGTCGAGTACGAGGGCACGTATCCGCTGCCCGAGGCGCAACTCGATCGATTCATGGTCAAATCGGCGACCGGTTATCCGAGCAGGGAGCAGGAGCTCGAGTTGCTCGCGCGATCGGCAGCCGGTTTCGACGCGCATGAGCTCGAGCGCGCCGGCGTCGCCGCTGTCACATCGGTCGACGAAATCGCCGCGCTGCGCACCGATGTGCGTGCGATTCATCTCTCCGAGGGTCTGCGCGCTTACGTCTACGATATCGTAGCCGGCACGCGCAACGCCGCCGACCTCACGCTTGGCGCAAGCCCGCGCGCCGGATTGCATCTGTTGCTGGCCGCGCAGGCAGCGGCGGCCATCGACGATCGCGACTACGCCACGCCGGACGACGTGAAGGATGCCGCGCCGGTCGTGTTGTCGCATCGGTTGATCGTCAGGCCTGAGGCCGAAGTGGAAGGTGTCACTGCGACGGCGATCGTCGAGCGTGTGCTGCAGGCGGTTCCCGTTCCCAAAGAAGCGCAGCCGGATCCGACTGCTGCAGGACCGGCCTGACACGTGGCTCGCAAAGTACGGCGCCGCTGGACCGCGGGTTTCCCTTGGGTGACGCCGCGTTTCGTCTCCGCACTTTGTGCGATCGCGGTCGTCGCAGCTGCTGCTGAGTTCGTGCACGTTCTCGCCTATGTCGCAGCCGCGCTTGGGTTTGTGCTTGTGGGATTCGCCGCGGCCGACGTCATGGTCGGGCCCGGGCGCCGCGATGTCACCGTGGAGCGGCTGCCGGTCGATCATCTCGCGCTGCGCAGCGCGGCCGTGCTTCGCTATCGCGTCAGCAACCGAAGCGCGACACCGTTCGCGTTTGAGATCGTCGACACGCCGCTCGACATTCTCGACCTGCCGGAAGATGCGGCGCGCGGCGTCGTCGGAGCGCGCCGGCAGACAACGGCAGAGCTTCCCATCATGCCGCGCGAGCGTGGCAAAGGGGATCTCTCCGACCTGTATGTGACCGCCGAGAACGGTATCGGCCTCGTCCGCCGGCGATGGATAGTGCTGGCAGGGTGCGAGATCCGCGTGTATCCGGATCTTTCGGCGGTCGAACGCTACGGCGAGCTGGCGCGGCGCGGTCGATTGGTCGATGCAGGTTTTCGCATCATGCATCTGCGCGGACCGGGCGGCGAGTTCGACAGCTTGCGCGAGTATGGACCGAACGACGAATTCCGCTCGATAAATTGGAAGGCGACCGCGCGGCGCGGCAAGCTCATGGCGTCGCAGTTCGACATCGAGCGAAGTCAGACCGTGATGGTCGTGCTCGATGCCGGACGGCTCATGATGCCGCGCATCGGTTTGCAGCGCAAGTTCGACTACGCAGTCACCGCCGCGCTCTCCGTCGCGGCGATCGCGGGATTCGCCGACGACAAAGTCGGGCTCATGGCCTTTGCCGGCAGCGTGCTGGAGCATGTGGCGCCGCGTTCGGGTGCGCATCATGCGTCCGCGCTGACGCAGACAGCTTTCGATCTTCAGCCGCGCTTCGAGGAATCGGACTACTCCGGCGCGTTCGCGTACTTGCGCGCTCGTCAGCCGAAGCGAAGCCTTATCATTTTTTTTACCGACATGTTCGATCCGGTCGCGTCAGCAACCGTGCTCGCAAACGTGGCGATGCTCTCTCCTCGCCACCTCGTCGTCTGCGTGCTCATGAACGATGAAGCCGTCGAAGCCGCCCTCGCGCTCGAACCAACGTCGGCGATCGACGCGTACCGCGCCGGTGTCGCTGCCTCGCTGCGTTCGGAGCGGCGCAAGGCGGCCGCGGTTTTGACGCAGCGCGGTGTCGCCGTCATCGATGTTCCGGCGGCGAAGTTGACGACGTCGCTCATCAACGCATACGTGGAAGTCAAAGCGCGCAGCCTCTTGTAGGGCGGGCCTTTATGGCCCGCCGCTCTTGTAGGGCGGGCCTTTATGGCCCGCCGGCGGACCATTAAGGTCCGCCCTACATTGATTCTTTGCGCGGCGGACCCTAAAGGTTCGCCCTACACAGATTCCCTTGCGCGGCGGCGGCCGCTGAACCCGAAGTACCAAGTCATGGCCGCCGCGGTCAAGGCGCCCATCCCAAGTCGGGCAGCCGGCGGAAATCGCTGGGGAGAATAAAATCCCTCGATCGTGCCGGCAACCACCAGCATCGCGCACACGCCGAGAATGAGCACGCCGGCGCGACGGCTGTTGCGCTGCAGCGCATCGATGCGCCGAAGGCGCCCGGGCGCGATCACACCCGCCGCCATCAGGATTCCCGCCGCGCTGGCGATCGTGATCGCTGTCAGCTCGATCACACCGTGCGGCGCGATCGTGGCGAAGAAATCGTAACCGAATCCGGCGTTGGCGTACAGCGCACCCGTTCCACCGAGATACAAGCCGTTGAAGAACAGCAGATAGAGCGTTGCAATGCCGAGCGTCATCCCGCCGGCGAACGCGAGGATGGCGAGCTTGATGTTATTGGTCATGATTTCGCTCGACATCGTCGCTGCATAATCGCGGTCGAATGCGAAGTTGCTGTCGTGCAAGCTCTTGTGGATCGGTTGGACCATCTCCGCAGGTAGAATGGCGAATGCGTCGATGGGCTTGACGGTCACGAGATAGTAGGCCACGACTGCGGCCAGGGAGAAGAGCGCGGCGCACGCGAGGATGTAGCCTCGGGAGTTGCGCACTTCCGCCGGAAACGTCTCCGCGAAGAACCGCGCCACGCGCGCCCGGCCCCGCTCTACCGTGCCGCCATACACGTAGGCGTGCGAGCGTGCCGTGAGGCGGTTGAGATAAGCGCGCAACGCCGGATCGAGACGATGGCCCTCGGCATACGCAAGATCCGAAGTGACCCAACGATACAGCCGTCCGAGTTCGGCGACTTGTTCGGCCTCGAGCCCGCGCAGACCGCGCCGCTCAGCGATTGCGACGATCGCCTCGAGCTGTGACCACCCGGATTGGCGTCGCTCGACGAAACTACGTTGCGTCATGCGGCGGCCGTTCGGCCGGCTGCGTGACACGCCCTCCGATAAGGACCGTTCATGGAGCGTTCGGTAGTCGTGCGCACGCCGGAGAGCATCGCCTTTCATTACGAACTGGCAGGCCTCGGCAGCCGCTTTCTCGCGATTCTCGTCGATCTCGTCATACAGACGATCCTGACGATCGGGCTCCTCGTCGGTTTCGGCTATGCAAGCTCGGGCATCGATCGGTTTCTGGGGTCGATGCACATAAAACCGGCGCAAGTGGAATCCATCATAACTGCGGCGGCGATCTTTGCGATCTTTGCGATTTACTTCGGCTATTTCATCGCGTTCGAAGCGCTCTGGAACGGGCAGACGCCGGGAAAGCGCGTTATCGGCATCCGCGTCGTCCGCGACGGCGGCTACCCCATCGGGTTTTCGGAATCGGTCATCCGCAACCTGATCCGGGTGCTCGAAGCGGCGCTGTTCTTCTACGCGCTCTCGGCCATCAGCGCGGTCGTGTCGGCTCAAAACAAGCGGCTTGGGGATCTCGCCGCAGGCACGATCGTGGTCCGCGATCGCGCGTTTGAAGTGACCGATCCAAAGCGCTGGCTCGAAGGAGACGGCGACCCGCAGCCGGCCATGGGAATCGGCGGTACTGCTGCGTTGACGCCCGAGGAGATCGAACTCGTCGACCGTTACATCGCTCGGCGCGGACAGCTCCAGCCGGACGTCGCGCGCAGTCTCGCGCAACGGGTGGCGACGGCATTACGGCCGAAACTCGGCCCCGAGGCAAGCACGCTCGACGATGACGAACTGCTGATGCGCGTTGCCGCCGCCCGCCGACGGTAGCGCGATCTGCTGAAGCCGGAAACTTTTTCACGACACGATGATATACCGATCATGAGGGCAGCTCCGGCACGGCTTCTTGCTCCATTTGCGTTTGTCTGTATGCTCTGTGCGACTCCTTGGCTGCCGGTTTCGGCGTCGGTCAATCGCAAAGACTCATTTCCAGCGGTCGTCGCGACGCATGTGCCGGCGTTGGACGGCACCGCGAGCGATCCGATCTGGCAGACCGGACTCACTGCGAAGAGCTTCGCAAATTTTACCCTGCGAAAGCCCGCGAGTCTCGACACCATTGCATACCTGCTCTACGACGACAAGAACATCTACGTCGCGTTCGTCTGCCAACAGCCTGGCGTGCCGATCACAGCGAAGCAGACCACGAACGATGTCGGATCCGGCCTCGACGATTATGTCGGCGTGAGCCTGGATACGAGTGGAGTGGGAAGCGAGATGTACGACTTCTACGTGACGCCGCGAGGCGTGCGCTACGAGGACTCGATGGAGTCCAGCCGCTACTCGCCGCCGTGGGTCGCGGCGGCGAACGTGCACGGCACGACCTGGACCGCCGAATTCGAAATCCCGCTGAAGGATCTGCGCGCGCAGTCTTCGGGCGTCCAGGCGTGGCGGATAAACTTCGAGCGGCATATCGCAGCGACGGACGAGAAATACTCGTGGGCCTTTGACGCGAACATGCAGGACATCAGCAGTTCGCAGTACTGGCCGCAGCTGTCCGGGATCAAGCTCAGTGCCGGTGCCGCGCGCCCGCAGCCGCGCGCCGACCTCTACGGACTCGCATCGCTCGGCGCAGATCGCAGACTTTTCCAAGTGAACAGCGGTGCGTTCGAACCCACCACCCCGCCGGCGGTCGGGCTCGACTTCACCGTGCCGTTCACGGACACACTCGCGGCCGTCGGCACGCTTGCGCCGGATTTCTCAAATGTCGAGATCGATCAGCAGACGATCGCGCCGCAAGAATTTCAGCGATTCCTCGCGGAATACCGGCCGTTCTTTTCCCAAGGCGCGAACTTCGTGAGCCCGCAGGTGTTCAATATCAACGATTCCGATGCGCTTTTCTATAGCCCCGGCATCGGCAAGTTCGACCGGGGCTTCAAAGTCGAAGGCACGGCCGGTCACAATTCGATCGGCTTGCTCGACGTCAAAGGCTCAGGCTTCGATGATTCGGCGTACGGTCTTCTGAACTCGACATCCGATCAGGCGCTCAGCGTTTTCGGCGACGGTGTGATCGCGCGCCGCATCAACGGTATCGATGACTCGGCGCAATTCGGTTCGATCTACTTCAATCCCAAGACGGAGATCGGCGCCGGTTTCAAACTTGCGCAAGAGTGGGGCACATTCGTCCCCGACGCGGCATTGGCGCGCGACGACATCGGGTTGATCGGGATCAACCGACAGGCGTACTCGATCTACGCGGGCACCGAGGACATCGGACCTTATTTCAATCCGATCGATGGCTTCACGCAGATCAACGACATCAGAGGACCCGTAGGCATATTGAAGTTCGCCGGCGCCGGCAGCAACGGCAGCATCATCAAGGCATGGGATTTCACAGGGGTGGCCGACCGCTACTTGGACCGGTCCGGCGCCGTGCACGAAGCGGATGCTTTCGCGGATCTGACGATCGACTTCAAGAATCTCATCTCGATCTACCCGATCTTCAGCAATAGTGAGCTGCGGCAGTACCAGACGTGTTATCCCCACTACAGCGGCGGTCAGACGAACGCGTTTAATTCCAGCGGCTTGGGCATCGGATATAACGTCGCTTCCTCGTCTCCGATCAACGTCAACTTCTCCGGCGGTTCCTTCGGACTGCCGCCGCCCAACGGCGGCCCCGCGGTGTGCGACGCTCCCGGGGGCGCGGCGACGCCTGCTTACCTTCAGCAGTACACGTTTTCGACCTCGCACAGGATCGGCGAGCGGCTCACGCTTTCGCTTGAGACGGACGGCACGCGCGAGCGCTATCAGGACTTCGGCGCCGACAATCAGTGGCTGCGCCGGATCGCGCTCGACGAGTCGTTAGGCGAGCAGGCGGATATATCGATCGGGTTTCGCTCGATCTCCGGCAGCGGCGGCTTCGCTGCGCCCGGCAAGAACTTCTCGTTTGGGCTGCACGAACGGTTCGCGAACCAAGACGAGCTTTATGTGAACTTCGGGTCGCCCGCGGCGAGCGCGACGCTCAACCGCATGATCGTCAAGTTCATCTTACATGTCGGCGGCGGCGCGGGGACGTGAGTCAGCCGGAGAGCGGCACCGCTCGCGCGACATCTTCGAGCGCGCGCTGAGCAAAGACGCGGACCATGCGTTTGCGGTAGGGGATGGTCGCGCTCGTGTTGTCGAGCGGACGGCCTACGCGGAACGCAGCATCGGCCGCGTCGGCGATCGTCTCCGGACCGAGGGCTGAGCCGACGAGCACTTTCGCGGCATCGGCGACCTCCACGGGCCTCGATGACACGGCGTTGAGCACGAGTTTCGCGGCGACGCACTGGCCCGCTCCGTCGAGCTGCACGACAGCCGCCACGCCGAGGATCGGGAAGTCGAAGGAATTGCGCAAGCGCAGTTTGCGATAGGAACTGCGCGTGTCGCCTGAAGGCGGCGGGATGACGATCTTCGTCACGATCTCGTCGGGGCGCTTGGCCCACGCGACCATGCCGTCATCGAGGAAGAACTCCGAGATCGCCAACTCTCGCGTTCCAGCCGGCGACGTGAGATGCACGCGCGCGCCGAATGCCTGCAGCACCGGTGCCGTGTCCGACGAGTTGACCGCGACGCACTTCGGGCTACCGGGCGCGACGCGGCAGATGTCGCCGTCTTTCTTCATGCAGAAGTTGAGCGCTTTGCGCCAATCGAGATTTTGATTGTAGTAGTTGCAACGCGTGTCGAGGCAGATATTGCCGCCGATCGTTCCCGAATTGCGAAGCTGCGGCGTGGAGATGAGCGCCGCGGCTTGAGCGAGGGCCGGATAGTACTTGCGCACGACCGGGCTTTCCGCGATGTCCGTCAGCGTGGCGAGCGCGCCGAGTGCGAGGCCGGTCACCGCGTTGTACGCGATGTACTGAAGATCCGCAATCGGCCGGAGGCCGACGAGAACTTTGGGAGTGAACAGTCGCTGCTTCATGTTGGCGTACAGATCGGTGCCGCCGGATACCGGCAGCGCGTCCGGACCAAAGCGCGCGAGCAGACTGACGGCTTCTTCAGCGGTCGTCGCCGCGTGATATTCGAACGGCGGCAAGCGCAGCATCAGCTAACGCTCGCGGCTTCCGCTGTAGGGCGGACCTTTATGGTCCGCCGGCTTCCGCTGTGGGGCGGACCTTTATGGTCCGCCGGCAGGCCGTAAAGGCCCGCCCTACATTCACGCATGGGCGGGGGCCCGGCGCACGCGCAGCACCGCGCCGCCATCGGCATCGAGCGCGCGCAGCACTTTGTCCGACGTTATCGGCGTGGCGTAGACGCGCCCTTTGATCGCATGTGCGACGGCGTTCGCGATGGCCGGGATGACGGGATTGAGCGGCCCTTGACCCGCTTCTTTCGCGCCATACGGTCCTTCGCGGTCGTTCGTCTCGATGATGATCGTCTCGATCGGCGGCATGTCGAGCGATGTGGGCGTTTTGTAGTCGAGCAGATTAGGGATCTTGTGCTCGATGCCGCGGAACGCAGACTCCTCCATCAGCGCCTCACCGATTCCCATGTAGACGCCGCCTTCGATCTGACCTTCCACCGAATCTGGATTGATCGCGCGCCCGACGTCGTGCGCGAGCGTGATCCGTTCGACGAGCACTTCGCCGGTATCGAGATCGACATCCACCTCTGCGACGCACACGCTGTACGAATATGCCGGCGACGGCCCGACGCCGGAGCCTTTGAATTCCGGCGCGTGGCGCGGCGGTGCATACGAGCCGGGAGCGGCGAGCGTGCCGAAGCGCGCTTCGGCCGCCTGCACGGCCTCCAGAAAGGTGAGAGATTTTGCCGGATCGTTGACGTCGAACACGCGGCGGCGCGCAAATCCGATCTGGGCGGCGGAAACGCCGAGTTTTTCCGACGCGACCAAGGCGATCTTCTCGCGGACGCCGTCAGCCGCTTGCCGCGCGGCGTTGCCGGCCATGAACGTCACACGGCTTGAATACGAGCCTAGGTCCACGGGCGTGAGATCCGTGTCGCTCGCGCAGACGCTGACGTCCATGACATCCACGCCGAGCGTCTCTGCGACGATAGCCGCGAGCATCGATTCCGAACCCTGCCCGCAGTCACTCGTGCCGCAGTAGATCGTCACGCCGCCGCCGCGATCGACTTTCACAATCGCTCCGGAGTGCGGCATCTCGTTCCAATAGATCGCAAGCCCGGCACCGCAGAGGTACGCGCTCGCCGCGATACCGATTCCCTTTCCCTTGCCCTTTGGCAACATCTTACGCTTCTCGGCGTAGCGCGAGCGCTGCGCCGCGGCATCGAGGCATTCGCGAAGGCCGCACGACGTGACGCGCAAGCCGTTCACCGTCGTGGTGTTCTCGTCGACCGAAATGCGCTTGCGATACTCTGCCGCATCCAGGCCCAACGCGTCTGCGATCTTGTCGATATGACATTCAAACGCAAAGCGCGGCTGCGTGGTCCCATGTCCGCGTTTCGGCCCGCACGGCGGCTTATTCGTGAACACGCGGCAGCCGTCGAACTTATATGCCGGGATCTTATACGTGACGGTCGCGAGCGCGCCGGTATAATACGTCGTCGCGACGCCGTACGATCCGTACGCGCCGCCGTCAAGCCACGTCTGCAGGTGGCACGCCGTGATCTCTCCATCGGACTTCACGCCGGTGCGGATCTTCATCTTCACCGGATGCCGCCCGCGGTGCGCGAAAAAGACTTCTTCACGGGTGAGCGTGATCTTCACCGGACGTCCGGTCTTGCGCGCCAAGAACGCGGCGACAAGTTCGTGCGCGAACGGCTCGGTCTTGCCGCCGAATCCGCCGCCGACGGGCGGCGCAATAACGCGGATCCGCGAGGCCGGCATCTGCAGCACTTGCGCCGCGATCCGGTGCAAGTAGTGCGGCGTCTGCGTGGACGCCCAGATCGTCAACTTGCCTTCGGCCCCAGCGGAGGCGACCACGGAGTGCTGCTCCATCGGCGCGTGCGTGTTGCCTTCGAAAAAGAATTCGTCTTCGAAGACCTGGTCGGCGGCCGCGAAGCCGGCGTCGAGATCGCCGAACTCCAAATGGACTTCCTTGTGCACGTTGTTCGTGCGCCGCGGATTGTCGTGGAGCTTGGGAAGATCGGTCCGCAGCGCGGCGTCGATCGTCATGACGGCGGGCAGCGGCTCGTATTCCACGGCGATGAGTTCGAGCGCTTCTTCCGCGGTCAGCTCATCGTCGGCCACGACTGCGGCCACCGGATCGCCGACATAACGGACTTTGTCGCGCGCCAGCACTTCTTCATCCGGACTCGACGGCAAGATGCCGTACTTCACCGGAAGATCGGCGCCCGTCATCACCGCGACGACACCGGGCAGATCCAGCGCACGCGATGCGTTGACCGACTTGATGCGCGCGTGCGCCTGCGTGCTGCGCAGCAGTTTGCCATGCAGCATTCGCGGCAGCACGATGTCGTCCGCATACAACGCCGCGCCCGTGACCTTGGCGTACGCGTCTGTTTTCGGCAGCGCTTTGCCGACGACCGAAAAACCTTCGGGTTTGGCGGCCGGCTTGGAGTCCGCCGCGATGAGAATGCTCTCGACCTTCGAGTCGGCGGTGAAGCCTGCGGCGTCGATGTCCGGATTCGTTGCGGTCGAGACGACCCGCTCGTCGCTCACGGCGCGCTCCGCAGATCCGCCGAGGCGTTTTCGACCGCCTCGATGATCTTGGAATAGCCCGTGCAGCGACAGAGGTTGCCGCTCAAACCTTGCGCGATGTCGTCACGCGTCGGCGTCGGATTCTGCTCGAGCAGTGCGACAGCGCTCATGATGATGCCCGGCGTGCAGTAGCCGCATTGCGCGCCGCCCGACGCGGCTAACGCGCGCTGCACCGGATGCAACGTGCCTTCGGACGCGACACCTTCTATCGTCCTGATCGCGTGGCCGATCGATTCGACGGCGAGCGCCAGACACGAGAGCACCGGTTTGTCATCGACGATCACGGTACACGCGCCGCAGTGGCCCATCTCGCAGCCGTGCTTTGTTCCCGTCAGCCCTACATCTTCGCGCAGGACTTCGAGCAACGTCTTATTCGGATTGAACGCGCATTCCACGACGCTCCCGTTGATGGAAAGCGACGCAAGAATCTTCGCTGGAGCGATGGACATTGATAAGAGTAGCCCCGTTCAACCTATGGAACGAGCGTTCAGCCCGTCGACTCCATTGATTTTAGGGGCCCGACGCGAAATCCCGTTGGTAAAGGAAGGCCCACTTGCCGGCGCGCGCCTTATAGATCGAGATGATATGCTCGCTCGTATCGCCGTTCTCGTCGAACGAGAAGGAGCCGATCACCGTGGGCACATTCTGAGTGCTGCGTAATTTCGTCAGCACGTCGGCCCGCGACGGAAGCGCACCCTTATCATCCGAGCTCGCTTGCGCGATCGCGGCGATGAGCGCTTGCGCGGCGGCGTACGAGTTCGCGGCGTACGCGCCGAGCGGCGCGTTCACGTGAGCGCGATACATGCGCACGAATTCTCCGGCTGACGGCAGCGCATCGGCATTCACCGCTGCGACCGTCGCATAGCTGTTCTCAGCGTCCTGGCCGGTGAGCTTGAGATATTCGGCGTTCTGGATGCCGTCGCCGGACGCGAACGGAATGCCCCCGAGACCGGCGGCATCGAGCGCGATCTTGAATCTTGCGCCGCCCGTGCCGGCTTCGCCGCCGAAAAAGACGATATCGGGATGCGCGGCTTTGACGCGCGCCGCGACCGATGCGAAGTCGGCGCTCTGGCCGGTGGAATGCTCGTGCGCGAGAATTCGGCCACCCTCGCTCGTGAACTGACGCGCCCATTCGTCGGAGATGCCGCGCCCGAACGTGTTGGAATCATCCACCACATAGGCCGTGCGCGCTTTCAACTGCTGATATTCGTAGGTCGCACCGGCGGGTCCCTGAATGTCGTCTGTCGTGCAGACGCGGAAGTACGTCACTTGATCCGGGTGCGCGCGGCGTAATTCGAGCGCACGCGTGCCCTTGGTGAGTTCGGGACTCGTATTCGCCGGACTGACGAGCGCTAGACCGTCCTCATTGGACAGAGGTATTTCGGTGAGCGCAACGTCGCTGTTCAGGGGACCAATCACGCCGAGCACTGCGGTATCGTCGTTGAGGCGCTGAAAATTCTCTCCACCGCGCTTGGCGTTGTGCAAGCCGTTGACTGAGTCGTCGAGCACTTCGGCCTGCAGCGTAAAACCAGGCACGAGACCGCGTGCATTGGCATCGGCCACCGCGAGCTTGACGGCTTCGGCAGCGGGCACACCGTCGGAGGCGTCAACGCCCGTGATGGGCAGACTGACGCCGATCTTGATGATGCCCGGCTGGCTTGCATTGCTTGCCGAGCCTGCGTGCGCGCAAGCGCCGGTCGCGACAGCGAGCGCGGCGATGGCGATGATGGACGCGCGGCGCCCCGAACTGGTTAAACGAGTCATGGTTCCCCCTATGCCTTTGACTCGACGACCACTGATTCCATTACATCGCCGACCTGAATCGCTTTGACTGCGTCTATGCCCTGCGTCACACGGCCGAAGACGGTGTACTGCTTGTCGAGGAACTTGGCATCTCCCAGACAGATGTAGAATTGTGATCCCGCTGAGTTCGGACTCGCGGCGCGCGCCATCGCGACGGTGCCGAGCACATGCTGACGATCGTTGAATTCTGCTTTGAGCTTGTATCCGGCGTCGCCCGTTCCGTCACCGCGCGGACAGCCGCCCTGGATGACAAAGCCGGGCTCGACGCGGTGAAACGTCAGGCCGTTGTAAAACCCGGCGCGCGCGAGCTTGACAAACGCCGCGACTGTGCTCGGCGCATCATCGGGAAAAAACTCGAAGACGATGTCGCCGCGCTTCGTCTTGATACGGACCGCGAGGTTTTTCGCCTCGGCGTAGATTGCTGCCGATTCCTCGGGTGTCGGTGGCGCGTGAGTTGGCATCCTTGCGACCTCCAGTGTCCGAAACGTCTGATTTGGCGGCGTGCCATAAAGGCCTATGCTATATCTATCGGCGTTCCGCGCCGAAGTTCTCGTCGTTTTTTGGTCGCGGCGGTGGCCGCGGCGCAACATCGTGCGCACGTCCGGCGGCCCGCCCGAGCCTGTGCACTCATGCAGATCACGCAGAGACCGAGTTCGCGCGCCCGAAGGCGGCGCTTGCGCGTCTGTTCGCGCCAATACGATGCGATGTCCGACATGCATTCAATCGTAGACCACGTGCGGCGTGCGCGGCAGACCTCGAAAAACGATCCCGGGTCGAACTTTGCTCCCGCTCGTCCGTTCGATGCAGCGACAAGGGTCGGCCGCGGCCGCGGCGCAAAGCATGGTCCCGATGGACGCTCTCTACATCGTCTTGGGTGCCCTGCTCGTGATCTGGGTGCTAGCGGACATCTTCTTCGCCGTGCTCGTGCCTCGGCCGGTCAGCGTGAGCGCGCGGCTCAGCGTGATCTATGTGCGCTCGCTCTGGCCCTACTGGCGGTCGATCGGCCTCTCGATGCGCAACATGGATCGGCGCGACAGTTTCTTGGGAATGTTCGCGCCGTTTGTGCTCATCACGCTCCTCGCGCTCTGGGAGACATGCAATATCGTCGGCTTTGGATTGATCGACTACGGCATGCGCGCGCAGATCAAGCCGGCCATCGATAGTTTCAGCGAAGCGGTGTACTTCGCGGGAACCGCTTTCACGACGATCGGTTTCGGAGACTTTGTCGCCACGACGCTTGCCGCGCGTTTGACATCGATCGTCGCGGGCGCTCTTGGGCTCGGCATCGTCGCTGTCGTGCTGACCTTCTTGTTCTCGATCATCTCATCGTTTCAGCGACGCGAGGTGCGGGTTGCGATCACGGACGCCCGCGCGGGCGCTCCGCCATCGGGCGTCGCGTTTCTCGTGACCTACGCCGAACTCGACATCCGGTCGCATATGAGCGAGAGTTTTGCCGAAATGCAGAAATGGATCGCGGAGATCCTCGATTCACACTTGTCGTATCCCATTTTGTTCTACTTCCGCTCAACGCACGACAACGCGTCGTGGATCGGCGCACTCGGCGCCATGCTCGACGCTGCCACATTGTTGCTCACCACGGTGGATGGGGAGTCGACCGGCCAGGCTGCGCTGCTCATCGAGCTCGGCACGCACGCGACCCACGATTTCGCTGACTTCTTCGGCATGCCGCTCAAGGGGGCGGCAGGCGTCGAACGACGAGAGTACGACGACGCCCGCGCTCGATTAGAAGCGGCGGGCTATACGCTTCGCGATGCCGAGCGGTCCTGGAAGGAGTTCTGCGACGTGCGCAAACGGTATTCGGAGCCGCTCAACAACATCGCGCGTTACTGGGCTATACCGCCGGCGCAATGGATCGGCGATCGAAGCAGCGTTCGCCACCATTCGTAGACGTAGGGCGGATATTAGACTAGGCTGTGCGTTTTCGTTTCGGCGGCGCGACCCAACGCTCGGCCCACTCGCCGACACAACGAAGGGCTGTCTCCAATTCCTTGCCGGACGCGGTCAATTCGTATGCCACGCGCACCGGAGGACCGGGGTCGACGTGACGCGAGACGATTTCTTCGCTCTCGAGTTCGCGCAGCCGTTCGGCGAGCAGTCGATCCGAAAGATCGGGAATCGCGCTGAGCAGCTCGTTGAATCGGCGCGGACCGCGCAAGAGCGCGCGGAGAACCGCACCGGTCCAGCGCTTGCCGATCAGTTCGATGGCGTGGTGGAAGCGTGGGCAGAAATCGCTCGACCCGCCGCCCGATTGTTCGCTCATTATTCTTGGGCCATTATACCACGCGGTACCGCCGCTCGATAGCCGATTGGACCCGGTAGCGGTACATTACCTACTTTTTATTAGCAACATACTTGACAGAAGCAAAGCAGGCAAGGCATAATCGGGGCTCGGGGGGACCTATATTTGCGCGCGCCGACAAAGACATTCGACATTCAGCGTTCCAGCGACCGCTACTTCGCCGATCATGGCTGGTTGCGGACGTACCACTCCTTCAGCTTCGCCGACTATCACGATCCGGCGAACGTCAATTGGGGAGCGTTGCGGGTCTTCAACGATGACCACGTCGCGGCGGGCGAGGGTTTTCCCACCCACCCGCACCGCGACATGGAGATCGTCACGTACGTGCTGGACGGAAATCTCGAGCACAAGGACAGCATGGGCAACCATGGCGTCGTCGGACCAGGCGGCGTTCAGTATATGAGCGCCGGTACCGGCGTGCGGCATTCGGAATTCAATCACTCGAGCGCGTCGGAGCTGCATTTCGTACAGATGTGGGTCGTGCCGGACCGCGCCGGACGGGTGCCCGCGTATGGGCAGCGCGATTTCACGCTCGCAGATCGATTCGACCGCTGGCTCGATATCGCCGGCGGAGCATCTCTGCCGGATGCCGCGATTCGGTTGGGGCAAGACGCCGCGCTTCGCGTCGCGCACATCGAGAAAGCGACTTTGGAGCATCGGTTCGCAGCAGGCCGGCTCGGATTCTTGTTCGTCGCCGGCGGCGCGATCGATGCGAACGGCGCTCGGCTCATGCAAGGCGACGCGGTCAGAATCGGCGCCGTGGATCGTCTCACCTTGGGCGGGTCTGGCGAAATCGTGCTCTGGGATCTGCCGGCGCTCTAGGCAGACTTTCGCCGTTCCGACCATCGCGTGAGCGTGATGAGTGGTAGGGCGGCAAGCCAGCAATACTCCACCGCCTCGGCTCCATACGGGAGCGCCCAGAGCGACGCCAGCATGACCACGCACACGATGCCGCATCGGCGCGCGCGCCCCAATCCTTCGCGCCGGATGTCTGCGGGTTGGACGATGCGGTTGTCTCTAAGGCCCTTTGCGAAGAGCACGCTCATCAGGCCAAACACGAGGCCTAGACATCCCGCATATGTCACGACCGATTGCGCCTCGTCGGCGAACTTGAAGAATATCTGCAGCGCCACGCCGAGCATGACGACTGACGCGAGGAGCATGAAGTTCAGCACGATCGAAAGCGCGTCGGCATAGAAGAAATATGCGAACAGCCGATTATGCATCCACCAGACGGAGCGTACGATCGCGAAACTTGCGAGGAACGCGATGTAGGGAGCAGGATGCGAGACCACATCTTGGACGGACTTCGGCAATTGCAGATAAAACGCAAGACCGGACAGCGTCAATGCGATCACGATGTCGCTGAATGCTTCGAGGCGGTGAAGTATGTGTTCCTGATCGCCCCGAGACGATTGCATAGCCACGAGGGCGGCGTTCGGCCAGTCGGATGGGCGGCCCTCGCCGACGCAAGACGCCGCGACGGGATGTCGTAGCCGGTTGACGAAATCGCGTCGTCCTCAGCTACGCGTTACCGATTTGAAGGAGTGACCGATGGCGCAGACCGCGACGAAGATCAAAGGCATCGATGCCACCTATTACCTCGCGAAAGATGTGCCTCGCGCCAAGAAGTTCTACACGGAACTTCTCGGATTCGAGCCGACCATGACGTTTGGCGAAGCGGGCGCCGAGTGGACTTTCCCCGGCGGCGAATCATTCGGATTGTACAAGCCGTCCGATTCGCCGTGGCACGAAGGAAGCGGCGTGCTGTTCGCAACGGATGACATCAAGGCGACGATCGCCATGTGCAAGGCCCACGGCGTCGAACTCGAGGACGACGGTCAGCTTGAAGATACGCCAGTCTGCTTCATGGCGTTTGGCAAGGACACTGAGGGCAACAGATTCATCCTCCACCAACGCAAATGACCAACGCAAATGATGGGCCGACTGGCGTCGGCCCCTTCATTTGGTAAATGACGAGCGGGTCGTGTCGGCTTCTTCATTTGATCCGCGGAACGTAGCGGAGCTGCACGACCCCGCTTGCAAACGTCTGGATACCAGCCAGCGTCAGCTCGAGCGGCGTCTTGAGGCCGGGAAGAAACGGCTTGCCGCCGCCGATGGCGACCGGACTGACGTAAGCATGGATCTCATCGACGAGGCCCGCCTCGATAAACGTTGAGGCAAGGTCGGGGCCTCCGACATACATGTCCGTCCCCTCGCCGGATTTCAGCTTTTTCACTTCCTCTACGGCGTTATCGCGAACAAGTCGGGCGCCGTGTTCGACCTTTTGCAGCGACCGCGAGAAGACGATATGCTCGGCGGCGTTCCAGAACCGCGCGAACTCAAGCGTCTCTCGTGTGCATTCAGGGTCGGACGCCGCCGTGGGCCAGTACTCCGCCATGACTTCCCATAAGCGTCGCCCGTAGAGGTGAGTTCTCATCGTAGCGAACAGCGCATTGTAGTGCTTGTGTATTTCGACGTCAGGCGTCGACCACTTGAACTCGCCATCGCGGTCCTCGACGAACAGATCGAGCGACGTGTTCATGGAATAGATCAGTTTGCGCATTTCGTCACTCCCTGAATTGGGCGGCATAGAGCGCCGCGTAGGCGGCGCCGCGCGCGATAAGCTCGCCGTGAGTTCCCGCTTCAACGACGCGACCGCGATCGATGACGTAGATGACGTCGGCGCGCAGTACGGTCGAAAGCCTGTGCGCGACGACGAGGCTCGTCCTTCCCCGCATCAACGGCACGAGCGCATCTTGGATCAGTGATTCCGAAGTCGAGTCTAACGAACTTGTCGCTTCGTCAAGGATCAAGATGCGCGGATCCTTGAGCAACACGCGCGCGATCGCCAACCGCTGGCGCTCGCCGCCTGAGAGCTTATGGCCGCGCTCTCCGACGACGGTTTCGTACGTGTCCGGTAGGGTCGAGATGAACGCATCGATATTCGCGGCGCGGCACGCGGCCTGGAGCTCTTCAAGGCTCGCATCCGGCTTGCCATAGCGCAGATTCTCTGCGATCGTCGCATGGAAGAGAAACGTCTCTTGCGTCACGATCCCGATATTGCGGCGCAGGCTCTCCAATTCCAAATCTCGCACGTCGTGGCCGTCCACGCGCACGCTGCCCTCTTGGGGATCGTAAAAGCGCGGCACCAGATTGGCTATCGTCGTCTTGCCCGCGCCGCTCGGGCCGACGAGCGCGACGAGCTGACCCGGCCGGACGTGCAGTGTCACGCCATCGAGCACGACGCGATCGGGCGCGTAGCTGAATCGCACGCTCTCGAAATCGATCGTGCCCTTCGACAGTCCGAGATCGATCGCGCTTGGGGAGCGCGGAACCTCCGGCGGCATGTCGAGATAGGCGAAGATCCGCTCGAAGACGGCAAACGCGCTCACCACCTGCACCTGCACGCCCACAAGCGCCGACGCCGGTCCGTACAAGCGCGCGAGATACTGCACGAACGCGACGATCACGCCGATCGTCATCACGCCCCGGACTGCGAGAAGGCCGCCGCCCAGCCAGATCATCGCGGGGCCGATGACGAGCAATGCCATGACGATCGCGAGAAACCAGCGGCCGACCATCGCAAGATTGATCTCGAGCTTCATCAGCTGCGTGCCCGCGTCGTGGAAGCGCACGGCCTCGCGATTCTCGCGCACGAACGATTTGATCAACGTGATGCCGGAAAGCGAAAGCGTCTCTTGGATCAGGCTCTCGATGACGTCGCGCTGCTCGCGGGTCTGCTTGCGCACGGCGTACATGCGCGAGCCGACGGGATCGAGCGGCACGACCATCACCGGGATGACGACCAGCGAGAGCAGCGCGAGACGCCAATCCAAGATGAAGATGGCGACGATGGTCGTGAGGATCCAGACCACGTTCTGCACGATGGAGGCGAGTGTGCCGGTCACGACGTTATCGATCGCATCGACGTCGCTTGAGACGCGATTCATGATCTCGCCGGTCTTGGTAGACGTGAAGAACGACAGCGGCATGCGATGCAGATGGCTCACGAGCGCGTCGCGCATGTCGCGCATGATCCCCTCGCCGACGATGGCGTTGAGATAGCCTTGCCCGGCTCCGATCGCAGCTGAGGCGAGAGCGCTGCCCACCATACCGCCGACGTCGAACAGAAGCTCCGTCATATTGTGATGCGGAATCGCGCTATCGATGATGCGCAACGTGAACAGCGGCGGCAGCAGTCCGAGCGCTCCCGACGCGAGGATGCACACGAGCGCCAGCGTCTCCTCGCGGACGTACGGGGCGAAGTAGCGCGCGACGCGACGCAAGTCGACGCGCGGACGCGTTTTCTTGTCCTTTGGATCGTACGATCGCGAGTGCATGATCGCGAATGGACTGGAGCCGAGCATGCCGACGCGCTTCGATTCGCCCGCACCGCCAACCCGCACATCACCTGCGGCTGAAGCCTAGCCTTTTTACCGGCTGCGCGACAGGCGCGGCGGTGTCATACTGTTACGTACTGGGGCAAGCATCGCGTGCCCACGCTAAATGGAGCCACCAACTTTGAGCGCACTTGTATCACTTTCCGACGACGTCGCTGCGGCCGTTGCCAAGGCGTCCGACGCTGTTGTCGCCGTCGATGCGCGACGGCGCGCTACCTCAAGCGGAGTCCACTGGCGCGAAGGCATCGTCGTGACCGCAGATCATACCGTGAAGCGCGATGCGGATATCGAACTCACCTTACCTGACGGACGTTCCGTGACCGCAGAACTCGTCGGTCGCGACCCGGGTGTGGATCTCACGGTTCTGCGATTTGACGGTTCCGGATTGCGCACTGCTGATTTTGCGCCGCCGGAGGATCTTGCGGTCGGGCGGATCGCGGTCGCGATCGCCCGGTCCGACGATGACGGCGTCGCCGCGACGATGGGCGTGATCAGCGCGCTCGGCGGTCCCTGGCGGACATGGCAGGGAGGCCGGGTCGAGCGTCTCATCAGACCTGACCTTACATTGTATAGCGGGTTCTCCGGCGGACCGCTGGTGGATGCGGTGGGGCGCGTCATCGGCATCAACACGAGCGGGCTCTCACGCCAAACGGCTCTGACGCTGCCGGCCGCAACGGTCGATCGCACCGTGCAAGCCTTGCTCACTCGCGGCGGCACGGCCCGCGGCTACCTCGGGGTCGGGATGCAGCAAGTCCGGATTCCGGACGACGTTCGTGAGGCATTGAAGATCGAGAACGAAGAGGCGGTCATCATCTTGTCGGTCGAGCCGGGCGGACCGGCCTCGCAGGCGGGGCTGCTCCTCGGCGACGTCTTGATCGCGCTCGACGGCAGTTCGGTCGCGGACGTCCGCGACGTCCTCGCCTACCTGAGCGACAACGCGGCGGGCCGCAAGGCAAGGGCGTCGATCATCCGCGCCGGTCGCGTGGTCGAAGTCGACATCGTGATCGGCGAACGCCCAGCTTATGAATCCGACTGACATGGCATTTGATCTCGAGGTGGGCACCGAGCTCGCAAGGATGACCGCTCGCTCGACCGTTGAGCTCTCGGTGAACAATCGCGGCGGCGGATGCGGTATCATTTGGGACCGCCAGACCATCGTGACCAACGCGCACGTGCTTGGTTCGGCTCGCAAAGCTCAGGTCAAGCTCCATGACGGCTCGACCGTTCGCGGCGAGGTCATGTTCCGAGACGAACAAAGGGATCTTGCCGAAGTGCGCTTTGACGCGCCTTCAGCCGATGTGCGTGGGGCGGCCATAGGAAGAGCGGCCGATCTGCGCGTGGGAGACATCGTGGCGGCGTTCGGCGCGCCGTTGGGCATCGCCGGCGCGCTGACCCTTGGCATCGTCCATCGGAAGCCGGCGGATGCGGACGGCCGAATCCATCGTTGGATCGAAGCGGATGTCAGGCTCGCACCGGGTAATTCCGGCGGTCCACTCATGGATGCACGAGGGCGAGTCGTCGGCGTGAACAGCATGATCGCGTATGGCCTGGCACTCGCGGTGCCGAGCGAAAGCGTCACGCGATTTCTTCGGCTGCGCGGTGACAGGTCTTGGTTAGGCATCACGGCCGAGCCAGTACGGTTGGATGGGACGAAGGGCGCGTTCGGGCTGCTCATCGCCGAGGTCGCGCCCGGGGGGCCCGCGGCGCGCGCGGGCATCGTAGCCGGCGACGTGTTAGTCAGCGTTGAGGGCAGACCGTTCGATCGGCCGGGCGTGCTCGAGAACGAACTCGGCGATCGCGATCCCGGAACAACGCTGCGCGTCGCCGTCGTGCGGGGCGGTGCGCCGCGCGAGATCGTTGTGACGATCGGCTCGTCGAACGGGCGCGCCGACCGCGCTGCATGATCCGCGTCGTCATCGCGAGCGATGCTCCGGAGCTGCGAGAATCGATCGCATCGACTATCGATCGAGAGCCGGATTTCGAACTAACTGGAACTTCCACCGTCGCGAATGCCGCGGACGCAAAGGCGGCTGATGTCCTCGTCGTGCATCTTGGTCAGGCGGGCGATGCGCGGAGCATTGCAGCGCTTCCGAGCGCCGTGCTCGTCCTCACCGACGCATCGGGTGACGCGGCCGCAGCGCTGCTGCGTTGGGGTGCGCGCGGCGTCCTTCCGATCGAGACCGCCGACGAGTCGCTCATCGCGGCTGTCCGAGCCGCTGCTGCTGGCCTTGTGGTGGTCGCGCCGCAGACGGTCCTCGCTCTTGGATCCGTCGCTCCCGAAGCGCGCTGGACGGGCGACGTTCACGACGACTCTCGATTGACGCCGCGCGAGCGCGACGTCTTGCGGCTGCTCGCCGCCGGAACGGGGAATAAATCGATCGCCCGCAAGTTGAGCATCTCCGAGCACACCGTGAAGTTCCACGTCGCTTCGATTCTATCAAAGCTCGACGTCGGCTCGCGAACCGAGGCGGTCACCGAAGGCGTCCGCCGCGGTTTGGTGATGCTGTGATGAAGGGGCCGACTATGCTGAAGGGGCCGACTATGCTGAAGGGGCCGACGCCAGTCGGCCCAGCTTACGTCCGCCTTTCGTAATACTCGCAGGAGCGCTTGATAACGCAAAGCTCGCATAGCGGCGCATTCCGTTTGCAGATCTCTCGTCCGTGCCGAGCCAAGACGTCGTTCGCCTCGATGAGCAGATCAAAATCGCGCTCGCTGAAATCTCCGGCCGCCGCCTGGACAGCGCGATACGTCTGCGCATAACTCTTCTTCTCTTGCGCGACACCCAGTCGCGTGAGCACGCGCAAGCCGTTCGAATCGAGCGCGAGCACCGGCTGCGTCCGGCTCAAGAGCAATATCTTGTCGACGCCGGGTTCGCCGATCGCCGGAAATTTCTTCAGAAGCCGGCGACGGCGCTTCGGCTCCTCTCGCAAGACCGTCGCCGCGTCGCCGCCGAATTCTTCCAGTACAAGGCGAGCGGCTTCGCGCATGCGAGCCGCGCGAAGTTCCGGATAGACTCCGCCGGTTGCAGCAGCGGCGACCAGCGCAGCCTCCGATGCTTCCGATATCTGACGCGGCGTCAGACCGATGCTGCGGCGCAGGGCGTCAAAGGCAGCGCGGCGGCGATCGTCGGTCACAAGATACGCGATATTCTCGTAGAGAACGAGAGCGAATGGATCGCGAGGCGGTTGACTGCGAGCCGCACCATAGGCGGCGGAGAGTCGAGCGACGATTCGTCGCAGATCGATCATCGCGTGCAAAGTTCAGTCCTTCGAGCATTGACACCCGCAGTGCGCGCATGGTACTATTTTGTGAACCTTCTTGACAAGCGGAGGACACTTTACGATATGCAGATGACCACGACGCGGAATTGCACCAGCGGAAACCACGGCCTCGCCGTGATTCCGACTGTTGCGGCGCGCCGGCTTGTCAGCAATGGCGCGGCAGCGCCTCGCGGGGAGCGTCGACTCTATCGAGCGTGATCGAACGAGCCTAAGGGCTCGAGATCATCGTGAGAGTCGAGGCCTCCGCAAAGCGGAGGTCTCTTCATTTATACCGCTGCGTTCGCACACGCGCGACGCAGCCTCTAGTTTGCTATGGAAAGGAGGAGAGATCACATGCACACCTACACGTGGTCGGCCGCGCGCCAACGTCGAGACGCGTTCTTGGCTGAAGCTGATTCGCGCCGGCTTGCGCGGCTTGCGGGTCGTCGTGGTTATCCCGCTCGTCGCCGCATCGCCGGATGGCTCGTGGAGCTTGGCTACTTCGTCGTCGACGCCGGAATGCGACTCGATCGCGGTCGTCACGCGAAGACGAAGTCGGGCGCACGCCTTCATCCGGTGCAATGATCGCTACGTCGGAGAAAACATGATGATGTTCGAAGCACGATACATGAGAAGGGACGCGGCCGAATAAAAACGCGCTCCTTTTTCATTATGAGCTCGTTAATTCGGCAAGAATAAGATGAATGCCGAACGCGCAAGACTTTTCGCGCATGCAAAAGAACCCGTCGCCTTATCATTATTGCAGACGTCTGCGTCGACACTCGGGCGTTTCTTGCGGAAGGCTATCATGATGAGAACCTCACGGCTCGCCACTTTTTTTGTTTTGGCCGTCGCGGCGCTTTTCGTGAGCGTCATGTGGAACTCGCCGTCATCGGCCGGCACGACCGGCGGCATTCAGGGCTATGTCACTGACGTCTCGGGGCACGCCCTTGCCGGCGTTGCGGTCTCCGCCGCGGCGCCGTCGTACTCCACGCGAACCGTCACGGGCCCGAACGGTTTTTACGCGCTCAACGGCCTCCCGCTTGACACCTATACGGTGTCGTTCTCGAAGACCGGCTTCCAATCGGTGACGATTCCGGGAGCGACGACGACGCAGGATCAGAGTCTTCGCGTCGACGCTCGGATGCTCACCGAAGCAAAGACGTTGGCGCGCGTGACCGTCCGCGGCACGACGTCGCTCATCCAGCCGACGCAGACGGCCGACACGTACGTGATCAACCAGACGACGCTCTCGAACCTGAACGGCACGCCGCAGGATCCCAACGGCTTCCAGGCCTTCAACGCGCTGCCCGGCGTCACCACCGACAATGCCGGCTATCCCACGATCCGCGCCGGCGCCGAGAACGATGTCGGATACGAACTGGACGGCGTCGACAACACCGATGCGGTGACCGGCCAGTTCCTCAACGCCGCGTCGCTGAACGGCGTGCGTAGCGTGCAGCTCTCCACCGGCGGCTACGATGTCTCCGAAGGCAACACGAACTCCGGCGTCATCAACGAAGTCGTCAACCGCGGCGCTTACCCCGGAGCGGGCGAGGCGACGAGCCGGGCCACGTTCTCGACGTTTGGACACGAGCTTTCCATGGACTGGGGCAGCGCATCGCCGGATAATAAGTTCTCATACTATTTTTCGTACGACGGCCAGCGCGACGGCACGGAATATGGCGACAAGCGTACGATTCTGCCCGCGAACCTTGCGCTCCAGGACTATTTCACCCTCAACGACGAGTTGATGAATTTCTTCTATCATTTCGGTAAGGACCAGTCTAACGAAATACAGTTCCTGAGCCAACTCAGCGGATCGACGATAAACTTCGGCTATCTGGTCGACGGGCAAATCGCGCCGTATGGCACGAACAACATGACAGAGGTACTGGGCACTGAGAATATCTCGGACGACAGCGGTAATTTCTTGTCGGTTCCGCTCAGCGACTATTTCGAACTGTATCCGGGTCAGCATCTCGTCCACCAGAATATCGGTGTGGCCGACACGCAGACGTTCAACACGGTGATCGATAAAGTCAACTTCAAGCGTCAGTTCACCTCGTCTTCGTTTGGCGACATCACGCTGCACAGGACAAGTGAGAACCTCGTCTCGCGCTATCCGTACAACTTAGGATCGTTTTCGGACACGTACCAGGATCTCCAGACGACTGGGCTCGGCATAGGCGCCGACTTCACCGATCAGATCAACGCGCACCACGAGATCGCCTTCGGAGCGGACGGCACGTATTTCAAGAATCAAAATTCCGCCATCTTCCCGTGGTTCGATAACCTCGCCGAGCCGCTAGAGGACACCGGCTGCCTTAGCAGCACCAACGCGCCCTTCGGCGCCTTCAGCGCCTTTGGCCCTGGGCCGGGTCCGTCGGGCGGCTGGGGCGGCTGCTACATCGCGCCGCTCAACGCGGCGATCAACGCGACCGGCGCGACGATCAATGGGTCTCCTGCGAACTTGCCGACGAGTGCCGCCCTTGCGCCGCTGCAGCGCTATGTCACCGATAATTCGCAATCCAACGATCCGATCCACCGCTACGACGTCTACGTGAAGGATCGCTGGCAGCCGACCGATCGCTTCACCGTTGTGTTCGGGCTGCGCTTCGACAAACAGATCTACAGCCTGCCCGCAAATGCGGCACAAGCCAACATGACGTACACCGTCTCTCCAGACCCGGCCAATCCGGCGAATCCCATTGTGACCACGATACCCGGTCAGGCAATCGGCGCCGACGTGACGGCTCCGTCCCAAGTAAGCCCACGGCTGGCACTCACGTATCAACTCGGCGAGCGCAATGTTTTGCGCTTCTCTTACGGCAAGAATATCGAATTCGTGCCGCTCGAAGGTGTTGAGAACTCGTACGACGTCCCGACGTCGCTGAAGAACTGCAACATCGCGAACGGCTGCTTCGTCGCGCTGCCGGGTTTCGGCACGACGAACCATATCACCAACTTGTATCAACAGACGCTGCTCGATCTCGCGACGAACAACTTCGAACCGTATACGCCGGTGCGCCCACAGAGAGCCATCAACTACGATGCATCGTGGGAGCATGATTTCGGCGGCGGGAAAGAACTGCGGATCACGCCGTACTACCGCAAAGGCACGGACTACGTCGTCTCGAGCTCGTCGTTTCTGTTCAACAACTCCGTCACGGGTTTGCCGGTCTTCGGCCCGACGCACGAATACAACGCCGGCATCAACGAGAACACCGGCGTTGAATTGGCGTTCGATGTGCACCATCAGCGCGGACTCACCGGTTCGCTTTCGGTCACGTACGACAACACGTTTGCGAACTACGATTCCGACTTCTTCCCGTCGGTGAACAATGCGGCCGTCGCGGCGAATCACTTCTTCCACGTCTCGTACGTCGCGCCGATCACGGCCACTGCGAACTTGGTCTACGACTCCCCGAGCGGACTGCATGTTTCCATGACGGTGCCGTACGAATCTGGCTATCGCTACGGCGTCGGTAAGATGGTCTACATCTATGAGACGCTCGCGAGCGGCAAGACGGTCCCCGTCCAGGTGCTGAACACGGATGTCAACAATCCCAACGGCTCATCCGAGGCGTACTACTATACCGATCCGACCGGCACGACCATCGTCGGGTCGCGCGGCACGCCTGAAGGCAATGACCCGGGGTCGCTCAAGGGACCGGGGCTCGCGACGGTCGACATGACGATCTCGCAGCAATTCGGCAAAGGCGGCAACGAGTACACCGTCGGTCTGCGCGGAGAAAATCTGTTGGGCAACTACACGGGCGTCGTGCCGATCAACAACCCGTTCTACCAGAACTGCGGATTCGGCGTGCCGTGCGCCACGTCGGGCCTCAACACCGCCGCCGCGACCGAACCGTTCCAATACAACTACAGTCCGTTCCCGTACGAGGCGGAGAAGAACGGACCGCCGCGCGTCTACACCGCGTTCATCAGCTGGAAGTATTGACGACCGACTGAACGGGCCGGTTGAAGGGGCCGACGCCAGTCGGCGCAAGCGAACGTTGCGTGGGAGCGGCTGAGGTCGGCCCCTTCGACATGCCGGCGGACCATGAAGGTCCGCCCTACATTCCCCTTCGGCATGCCGGCGGACCATGAAGGTCCGCCCTACATATGATCCGTTAACCACGCCACCCAGCGCCGGTCGATGTCCGCGTTGCGTATCGGATCCGGCGGCAGGTGGCCGTCGACTGGGTACGCCACGAACGAGACCGGAACGTGGTGATCCTTGAGCGCGTGATAGAACTCGTATGATTCCGGTATGGGCACGCGCGGATCGCCCGTGTCGCACATGATGAGCGTGGGCGTGGTGACGTCCGCGGCGTACGTCAACGGTGATACAGCGCGATAGAGCGTGGGATCGCTGTCCGGCGTTGCGCCGAGCTGCAATGCGTCGGCCTTGTGGTCGTCTGCGACGTCGTAGTCGATGACCCAGTCGTCAACCGCGGCGCCCGAGACCGCGGCTTTCCAGATCTTGTAGTGCGTTATCATCCACGACGTCATGTAACCGCCGTACGACCAGCCTGAGACGCCGATCCGTTTTTCGTCGACGATCCCAAGACTTTCCACGGCGGCGATGCCCGCCATGATGTCGCGGCCCGGCCCCGCCCCGGCATCGGGCGAGATGGCGCGCTCGTATGCGTTGCCGAGGTTGTCGCTGCCGCGATAGTTCGGCCGCAGCACAAGAAATCCAGCCGAAGCCAACAGCTGCGCCAGATCGTTGAATGACGCGTTCGACGCCCAGATCGGGCCGCCGTGGATGAAGATCGCGAGCGGATATTTTCGCCCCGGCGTGTAGCCGGGCGGATACGTGAGCGCGCCATCTTCAGCGAAGCCGTCCGCATGCCAATCGATGTTGACGGTCTTCCCAAGATCGAGCGACGCCACAGGATCGTTGAGATTTGTCAACTTGACGGGCGGCGAATTTGGCGTGGCCAAATAATAGAGCTCCGTCGGATCAGTTCCGGTGCTGCCCGTGAATGCGATCGAGCCGCCGTGTCCGACCGTGACCGGTTCCCAATCGCTGTCGTTGATCCAATTGACGTCGCCGAGATCGAGGCGCTGTGCCGCGCCGCCGGCGGCCGGCTGCAGCCAAAGCGCGCTCGCGGTGCCGGCGTTGGCGGCCAGCAGAACGTTTGCGCCGTCCGGCATCCATTTCGCTATGAGGACGTTGCGGTCGAGCGCTGCGGTCAGCGAGCGCGCCGGCCCGCCTGCGGTCGGCGCCGCGAATATCTCGTTGCCTTCATTGTAATCGCCGTTGTGCGGGTACGCGAAGAGCAACTGCGCTCCGTCGGGAGAGAACTCAGGCATCATCTGGTAAACACCGGACGTGAGTTTGTGGATGGCACCCGTGCGTACGTCGACCACCTGGACATCTTGCAGATATTCGTCGTCTTCGACTGCGGTCGGCAGCCGAGCGAACGCGATATACTTGCCGTCGGGGGACCAGCGGATCGCGGACGTCGTCGCGTACGTCGCGTTCATACTTGGCAACCCCATCGGACCCGATGTCAGGCGGCGATGCCACGCGCCGTCCGAACCCGCAAGCCAGATATGATTCGGTGTGGCGGCGGCCGTCGCCAAGAAGTCGTTGTTGTTCACGACAAACCCGTCATCGTATTTGTTCGCACCCGGCGGCGTCTTTGGATCGTCGGCCGTCACGTAGGCGATCGTCTTGCCATCCGGACTCCACGCGATCTGTTGGATGTCATTTGAGGCGTTGGTGACTTGGCGAGCATCTCCGCCGGCTAGGCTGAGCACAAAGACTTGCGCCGTCGGATTGTCTCCGCTCGTCTGCGCGATGAACGCGATGCGTCCGCCGTCGGGAGACCAGCGAGGGAAGTTCACGCCGTCGCGTCCAGACGTGAGCGCGCGACGGGTATGTGAAGCGACGTCCACAAGTTCTAGCGTCGTATCGTATGTGTCGGCGGTGTAATCGGGGCGGATCACGACGACGGCGATCGTATGCCCGTCGGGCGAGATCTGCGGCTCTTGGATGTCCACCAATCGCTTCAGGTCGTCCAGGACAAACGTGCGACCAAGGGCCGCGGACGGCGCGCTGGTTGTCAGCGCCGCGGCAGCGGCGACGAATGCGAGGACACAGACAAGACGATTCATCGTAGGCCCTCTCCGGGAGCGACGCGAGCGGCTTGGGCCGCAGGATTGCCGCGCAGCGCCGCCGGTGAAAGATAGTAGGCCGCCATCGCGGCGTAGAGCGCTATCGTCCAAACGGGCTCGACCAGCGCCACGCCGATGCCGACCACGTAACCGAGCAGCCCGGCGGTGTTCCATAGATTCCGCTTGCGCAAGAAATCGAGCAGCCGCGCCGGTTCCGCCGGCGAAAGCGACGCGAGATAACCCAACACATTGAAGCACAGCGACAGACCGACCATCGTCAACCCGTAATAGACCACGGCAACCGGCGTGATTCCGTAACGACCGAGCACGGAAGTGGGGAACGGCAGAAACGACACGAGCATCAGGAGCGCAAGATTTGCGGTCATCACGCCATGCGAGATCCGTTCGGTATGGTCGAAGAGCGAGTGATGGTTCATCCACATGATGCCGATGGTCGCGAAGCTCGCGGCGTAGACGACGTACTGCGGCCACATCGCGAGCAGGTCGCGCGCGAGACCGGCGTCGGCATCTGGCGCCGGCTGCGGAACCTGAAAGCCCAACACGAGGAGCGTGATGGCTATCGCAAAAACGCCGTCGCTAAAAGCTTCGACGCGCGGCTTGTTAAATGAGATTGATCCGAGGTCCACGGCGCCCCATTCGGGCAGCGATATTTCGAGGCCTTGGACCACCAAGCGGTACGGCACTTGCCTTCCGCTAGGCAATAGTGATATCATTCTTGTGGTTTTGGTCTGTGGTAGGGCGAGCTTCTCCCCCAGACGTCGAAATTGGAAACCTCGGTTCTCCCATAGCGATCGTCAGCACCCCAACCGAAACGAATCACTGACGAGTGCTTCCGTGATTCTCTCACGGAGCGCAATGGGAGTTTTAACCAGGTGTTTACCGACCAACTTATCACTTGCGTGGATTGCGGCCAGCAGTTCACTTTCACCGCCGGCGAGCAAGAGTTCTACGCCCAAAAGGGTTTCCAGAACAAGCCTAGCCGTTGCCCGGATTGCCGCGCAGCGCGCAAGGCGAGCCGCGGTGGATCCTCAGGCGCCAGCGGCGGCCGCTTCGGCGGCGGCGGCGGCGGCGCCCCACGCGAGATGTTCCGAACCACGTGCTCGAGCTGCGGAGGGCCGGCCGAAGTGCCGTTCCAACCCCGCGGCGACAAGCCCGTCTACTGCCGCGACTGCTTCCAGCAGCAGCGGAGCGCGTACTAACCGCGCACCTCATCCAAACGAAGGAAAGCCGGCCGTTATGGCCGGCTTTTCGCTTTATATCGCCAGCAGTGAGGCTGGTGATCGTCGAGCATCCCGATCGCCTGCATGAACGCGCGGACGATCGTCGGACCGACGAAGTTGAAGCCGCGTGAGCGGAGGTCTTTGCTCAATGTGTCGGGTGACGCGCCGGCGTTCGATTTGAGATACCGTGCAAACGAGCCGAACTCGGCTTGTATCGCGAGAAAGGCCTTGGCATTTGCGACGGCGCTCTGCACTTTTTGCCTGTGCCTCACGATCGCCGGGTTTTTCGAAAGCGCATCGATGCGCGCGGCGTTGAAACGCGCGACCTTGGCGGGATCGAAGTTCGCAAACGATGTGCGATAGCCGTCTCGCTTGCGCAGGATGGTATTCCATGACAACCCGGCTTGCGCGCCCTCAAGGACGAGGCATTCGAACAGACGGTGTTCATCTCTGGTCGGCCGGCCCCACTCGCGATCGTGATACGTCAGCTCGGGTTCGTTCGTGGCCCAATCGCAGCGTCGGCGCATTCTCAAGGATTGGGCTTTGGCCGGCCGTAACTTCGGCATCCGTTTATGAGCGATTTTAAGCGTCATGACGTTCGCGTTCGCCTGGCATGCGTGGCAATCCTCAGCCTGCTCTGCATCGCAGCGCGCGATGCTCAAGCGCCGTCGAACGCCTTCGATCTCACGCTCGAAAGCGACCGGACCATACGCGTCCGCATTCTCTCGGATCTGTCATCGCGATCGGCCCGCGCCGGCCAATCGTTTGGCGTGTCCACGATCGACGACGTCTACGTCGATGGCGTGCTCGTCGTGCCGAAGAATTCGCTCGGCAAGGGCTCGATCGTCGCAGCGCGGCGCGCACGATCGTTCTGGCGGCGCGGGCGGCTGCAGTTGACGATCGCTTCGATCGTCGCTCCCGACGGCACCGTCATACCGGTCGTGCTGCCGGGCGGCGCCGGCGGGCCGGCGGAGACGCTCCACGGGCGGCACGGCCCGTTTGGTTTCTTCGGCGACGACGTGGTGATCTCGTGCGGCACGATCACGACGGTCTTAGTGGCGGAAGATACGAATCTGCGAGCGCCGACTCGCGACGAACTGATTTCGCATCCGAAGACGCCGCTCTGCGGGCGTTCATTGTAGGGCGGGCCTTTATGGCCCGCCGGCGGACCGTGAAGGTCCGCCCCACATCAAAAACGGGGTGGGCGTTTTTCCAGGAAGGCGGCGATGCCTTCGCGCGCCGCGTCGGCGGCGGCGTTGCGCGACATGACGTCTTTCGTAAACGCGTATGCATCGTCTTGCGCCATCTCGGCTTGCCGGTAGAACGCGCGCTTGCCGAGCCCGATCACAAACGGGCTGAAGCGCGTGATTTTCGCGATGAGCGCTGCGACCGTCTCTTCCACCTTCTCCGGCGCGGCGACGAGGTTGATGAGGCCTGCCTCAAGCGCACGCTGTGCATCGATCGGCTCGCCGGTGAGCAGCATCTGCATCGCGAGCTTGCGCGGAACCGCGCGGCTAAGCGCGACCATCGGCGTGGAGCAGAACAATCCGATCTTGACTCCGGGTGTGGCAAAGGTCGCCGTGTCCGCGGCGACGACAAGGTCGCACGTCGCGACGAGCTGGCATCCGGCGGCGGTCGCCATCCCTTCGACTTGCGCTATGACGGGCTGCGGCACCGATTGGATCTCCGTCATCAGTTCGACGCACGCATCGAACAACTCGCGATAGAACGTCTCGTCGCGGCCGGGAAACTCCGAAAGATCGTGGCCGGCTGAGAAAACTTTTCCGCTCGCCTTCAGGACGATGGCCCGGATCGACTCGTCTTGTCCGACCGCGCGAAACGCTGCAGTCAAGTCGCGCATGAGCTGGAGCGACAACGCGTTGCGCTTGTCGGGCCGGTTGAGCGTCAGCGTGGCCACCGGCGGGCTGACGGAGACGATCACATTATCGCTGGCACGCTGCTGCTGCTGCATTCGAAGATCAGCTCAGAACCGGAACGTGCTCTTCGGCCGCCGTGGGTTCTGCTTCCGGGGTGCGGCGACGCGAGATGAACTTGCCTTTGCTGCGCCGAGCGATCGCGAGGTACAGCGTGGGCACGACGAGCAGCGATAGAAACGTGGAGGTGATGAGCCCGCCGATGACCACTGTCGCCAGCGGCGCTTGCGTTGAACTGCCGGTCTCGATGCCGAGCGCCAGCGGCAGCATGCCGCCGATTGTGGCGAACGTCGTCATGAGTATCGGCCGCAGACGCAGGGGACCTGCGTGAAGCAGCGCCTCACGAGCATCAACGCCATCTTCGCGCAGCTGCTTGGTGAATTCGATGACGAGGATAGCATTTTTCACGGCGATGCCGACGAGCATCAGCGAACCGATGAACGCGGTGAGACCAAAGGCGCGATTGGTCACGACCAGTGAACCGATAATGCCGACCAGTGACAACGGAATCGACGTCATGACGACGAGCGGGTCCACATACGATTCGAATTGCGCGGCGAGCAGCATGTAGATGAGCAGGATCGCGAGACCGACGGCCAGATAGAGCGAATTAAAGCTCGTCTCGCCGCGTTGGATCTCGGGGCCATACTCCCAGCGATAGCCTGCCGGCATCGGATAGTTGTTCATGACTTTGGCTGCGTCCACCAATATTGGTCCGAGCGGCCGGCCGCTGATGGGCGCGCTTATCTCGACGCGCCGCTGGCGGTCTTCGCGGCTTATCGCGGATGGTCCAAGACCCTCGGTCAATGTCGCGATGCTGCCGAGAGTAGACGTCGGCTGGATGCCCTTTGCGTTCGCCGCACCCGTCGCGTTTGCCGCACTCGTGGACGAACCGATGGGAGTGAACTCGAGCGACTGCAGCGACGGGTAAGAACGGCGCTGGTTGGCGGGCATCTGCACGACGATCGGATACTGGATGCCGTTGATCTGATAGTAGGACGCGATCGATCCATTCGTGGCCGTGCTGACGAACTGCGCCAAGTCGCCCGTCCCCATCCCGGCTTCCATAAGCCGCGTGCGATCGATGGTGACGTCGATCTCCGGCTGCGAGTTCGTCACGTTCTTGTCGGGCGTGTCGACACCGGCTATCTGCGAGATCCGGTTCATGACATCATCGGAGATGGCGAGCAGCTTGTTGATGTCCGGCCCGAATATCTCTAACTCGAGCGCGGTCTGCCCTTGCGATATCTGACGCTGCACGATATCGATGGTCTGACCGCGAACGATCGTCCCGACCATCGCGTTATGCAGTGCTGCTCCGTCCGGGGTGTTCGGCTGCTTGGCCGCGGCATCCATGAGCTTCTTGTGCCATTCCTTGACGAACGCCGCGGCCACCGGCCCGCTCGTGCCGCGCTTTAGCGCGACCTGGATGCTGGCGCGGTTGGTGACCGGCCGGGAAACGAAGCCCGACTGTCCGACGGTGGAACCCACGGCGGTGACTCGCGGATCATCGGCGAGCGCTTTCTCGACTGTGAGCGAGATCGCGTTCATGACATTGAGGGCCGTGCCGTTCGGCGCTTGCAGATCGAACTGCAAGAATCTCGAATCCGACGCCGGGAATATCTCCGTCGAAACAACGCCAAGCTGCATGGCCACGACCGTGAGCGTGAACAGTGCCGCGGCTGTGCCGAGCACCGCGAGCGGACGGTCGAGACAGAACGACAGCGCCGAGCGATACGTGCGCTCGAGGCGCTCGTACGTGCGGTCGAACGCGGCGGAGAACGATCCTCCTGGCCGTGTGGCAGAATTCGGCTCCGTATGATTGGCTCCGCGGCGCCGCAAGAGCTCGGCCGAGAGCATTGGAACGGCGGTGACGGCCACGATGAGCGAGATGGCGACTGCGCTCATCACGACGATGGCGAACGGCCCGAAGATAAGACCTTGCAAACCCGGTATCAGCAGCAATGGGAAGAATACCGTGATGACCGTCGCCGACGAGGCCATGACTGCGCCGAGGATTTGAACGGTCGCACCTTCGGCGGCCGCGGACGGAGCCAATCCCTTCCCTAAGAAACGCGAAATATTCTCGATGACGACTACGGCGTCGTCGACGATTAAACCGACTCCAAGCGCTATGCCGCCAAGCGTGATGGTATTGATGGACTCGTGAAATGCGTAGGCGACGAACAGCGTGCCCAAGATCGAGACCGGTAGCGAGACCGCCACGATCACGGTTGCGCGCCAGGAGTGCAAGAATAGCAGAATGACCAGGACTGCGAGAATCGCGCCGTACATCGCGGTGTGCTCGAGCGACGCCAAGGCCAAGAGGATGAATTCGCGCTGGTCGAGCAGCGTGGCCCACTGAACGGTTGGGAAGCGCTGCTTGATATCGTTGATCTTGTCGGTGACGCCGTTTGCGACTTCGACGATGTTCGCGTCGGGCTGAGCTGTGACCGTGAGAAGCAGCGACGGCTTGCCGTTGAGCCTCGTGAACACCCGCTGTTCTTGGATCGAGTCGGTGATGTTCGCGACGTCGCGCAGCCGTATCGGCACGCCGTTTTGGAACGTCACGATCGTGTCGGCGATCTGATCCGGCGCCGTGTAGAGCGCGTTGGTGCGTACGCCGAACTCTTGCGGGCCGATTTGCACGACGCCGGCGGGCAGGTCCACGTTCTCGTTGCTGATCCGGGTCATCAGACTGTTGAGCGTGAGTCCGTTTGCCGCGAGACGATGCGCATCCGGTTCGACCATTATCGCACGTTGCGTGACGCCGGAGAGGTTCACGCTGCCCACGCCCGGCGCCGATGCAAGTTCGTCGGAGAATTGATTGACCACGATGTCGGAAAGGTCGCGCGGCGAGCGAGACGGATCGGTCACTTCCAACACGAGCACCGGCGTGGCGTTTGGATCAGCTTTGATGATCTGCGGCTCTTGCAGATTGGGATCGTTCGGCAACGACGCTCGGATGCGGGCAACTTGCTGCTGGACGTCCACCGCCGCGGCGTTGATGTCGGTGCCGTAGACGAACTGGACGCGAACGGTGGAGAGTCCCTGCGAGGACGTGGACTCGAGGATGTCGATGCCGGAAACGCGGCTGACCGCATTTTCGATCGGCCGCGTCACGGTGGTCTCGATGGTCTCGGGCGAGGCGTTGGTATAGGCGACGTTGACCGAGACGACCGGCGGGGCGAAGGAAGGCAAGAGTGCCACTGCGAGCCTAGGCGCCGCGAACAGACCCAAGACTACAATGGCGGCCGACAGCATCGCAACGGCGACCCGGCGGGTGACTGCAAATCTTGCTATGGACATCCGATGTATGCGCTTGCGGCTTGCAATCCCGACCTCCTTCAGCCGTACCTTAAACTTCCAGGTCTTGAAGGTTTCTGCTCGCGCGGACTAGCGTCTGCCATACCATCAACGCGGTGAACACCACGCTTATCGCAATGCCGGCGACGAGACCGGTTACGCCGGGCCATTCATCGCGCGTTAAGAACAGAAATCCACAGCAAATTATAAGCATCGCTAGACCGTTCAGAAATGGGATCACCATGCGCGGACCGCGATTGATCGCGTTTGGATTCTCCCAAGCGAACGATGGAAAGCGCGTATCGAACGCGACGCCGAAACTCACGGAACACGCGGCCATCAGGATTCCGAACGCCACGACGATGATGCGCCAACCGATCGGAAAACCGTAGCCCGCGGAGAGGAGCGCGCCGCCGATCGCCGCGATCGTCCCCGTTTGCGCGAACGGTACGAGCAATTTTGCGTTGAGGACGTCGCGCGACGCAAGCGGGGCGGAGCGTAGGAACCAGATCCCGGCATGCTCCAGCGAGAGCGCGGTCATTCCCGGAGTGATGGAGCCCAAGATGGCGACGAAGCCGATCTGCACCATCGCGAGTTGGATGGTCAGCGGAAAGATCGGCGTCTGGACGGCGTGACCGACGAGCAGATAGACCACGAACATGAGCGCGCCTATATGGTTGAACCAGAGCTGTGGAGTCCGGACGAACGTCAGGAGATCCTTGTGGACAAGAGCGCGTAATCCGCTTCGTCTCGGGGAGATCGCGCTCAGCGAATCGACCGACTTCGCGGCGCCGGTCGCGAACGAATCGCTCCAACCGCGCGCGAACGCATACGACACCAGCCAGAGCGCGGGCGGACACACGGCGAACGTCTCGAAGAGCAGGAGTCCGGTCCAGCCGACACCCGCACCGACGCCGCCGGGCGACGCGCCGCCAAACGCCGCAAGCGCCCAGCCGAGCCAGGTGCTAGGCAGCCATCCGGGCGGCGTGGGCAAGCTCATGACGGTCACGTCGCCCGTGATGTGAGCGATCCGGTAGAACATCGTGATCCAAAACGCCGTCGGGACCACCGCGCCGATCAGCCAGAGAGATTCTTTGGCGAGCCGCGCCGGGACGACGCGCAGCGCGAGGATAGTGACGACGACGAGCGCCGCGTACAAGATGGCCGGGAAAACCGCGACGCCGATCATCATCACCGGATAGGCGATCCAGGGCGCTTCCAGCGCGCTCAGGTAGCCGAGCACGAACGGCAAGAGAAACACGGCAGCATAAAGTTCGTTCTGCACGACGCCGAGCACAAATTTCGATGTGATCAGCGCGGGCACGCGGATAGGCATCGTCATGAGGAGCGGTATGTCGCGCGATGCATAAAGATCGCCCAAGGCTTGGCCGAACGCGATGACCACATCCGTCAGCAAGTAGATGAGCAGCGCCCACGGCGGAACGGTCGAGAGCAGGCCGATCGCGCCCGCTTGCCAGAGCGCATGGACGCCGAGATACGTGCCGAGATAGATAAGACAGAAGAGCGTGGCACCGGCGGTCAGCGCTGCGACGTGGATCGTTGAACTCGACCACTCGCGACGCACCGCAAGCGCACGAATGCGCAGCAAATCGACCGTGAGTAGGATCGACTGGAGTGCCAGACCGCGGCGGCGCGGAAATGAAACGACGGACAACTGCTTCACCGCCTGCCGGCGACGAAATTGGTAAGGCGGCTATCGACGGCCGCATCGGCCTTTCCGCCCGTGACGTGGAGAAAGACGTCTTCGAGCGTCGCGTCGCCTTGCAGGTCCCGCAATTCCTGAACGGTCCCCATCGCGGCGATCGAACCGCGATTGATGATCGCCACGCGATCGCACAAGGATTGCGCGATCTCCATGATGTGCGTGGACATCATGACGGCACAACCCGCTCGCGTCACGGCGCGCAAGATGTCTTTGAGAAGGCGGGCGCTCTTCGGATCCAGTCCGACGGTCGGCTCATCCAGGAAATAGATGCGCGGCTCGTGCAGCAGCGCGGCGCAGAGCGCCACTTTTTGCTTCATCCCGTGCGAGTATGCTTCGAGCAGTTCGCCGTCGTTCGCGCGAAGTTCGAAAAGATCGAGCAGTTCTGCGATGCGCGAACGTTTGCGCGACAGATCCAGTCCGTAGATATCGCCGACGAAGTTCAAGAATTCGACGGCTGTCAATTTCGGATAGAGGTTCGGCTCGTCCGGGACGTAGCCGAAGAGCCGCTTGGCCGCTTCGGGCCGCCGCACGACGTCGAAACCGCCTAAGAGCGCGCGTCCCGATGTCGGGCGCAGGAGCCCCGTCAGCATCTTGATCGTCGTCGTCTTTCCCGCGCCGTTCGGTCCGAGAAAACCAAAGATCTCGCCGGCCTCGACGGTAAAGGAAATGGAATTGACGGCGACCGTCTTGTCGAACCTCTTCTGAAGCCGCGAGACGTCGATCAGTGGAGCGCTCATCCTTTACAGTATCGGCGCAAGGCCGGTCCGGGACGCTCCCGCTTTGACCATGTAACGCCGGCTCATGGAATTTCGTCGTATGTTCGTTGCTCGTTGAAGCGGTCGGTCGGCCGCGTGCGCGCGGTCACTCTTGACGCTTTCACAGGACCAACGGACTACAATGCAAGGACAACTGGAGCGAGATTTTGCATCGGCGTCTGGGTATAGATTGAGCAGACGAGCAACTTCGAAAGCGAGTTACTGTTAGTGAAAGATCGTATCTTTCATTCCAGCGGCGATGGCACGGCCTCACGTGGCCACAAGAGTTGGTTCGCCGTGAAGACCGACGACCCCAGGGAACTAGCGATGCACCTCAAAGCGCTGCAGCCCGCCGAGATAAAGCGCCACTTCAAAAATGGCGACTTCGAAAAATGGCTGACGGATCTGTACAAACGACCCGATCTGGCTGAAGCGATTCGCCGGCTGCGCGCCACGTGGAACGGCGTGCAGAATCCCAGAGCGGAACTTGTCGCGGTGCTGGAATCGCGGCTGCACCGCGCGGGCTGACGAGCGGCGCTCGAGCGGCACGGAGCGCGGCGAAGTCAGATAGTATCAGAGCGGCTGACGCAGGGCGAACGTCAGTCGCTCTTCTCTTTTTACGAAATTCGAGTCGGAATAGGTGCGGCCGTCGCCGCGCGTCCCGGGGAAACACGCTTCCGGCGGCCAAGCCGTCGGCCAGGTACGCTTGATGCCGCATCGCAAATGGGAAATCGTCTCGTCCGAGCTTGTCGTCGACTCGCCCTGGTACACCTTGCGCCGCGACGTCTGTCGCCTACCCGACGGAACGCTGGTCGATCCGTATTTCGTGCGGGTTCACGACGGCTTCGCGGTGATCTTCGCGATGACGTCCGATGACCGAGTCGTGATGATCCGCCAATACAAGCATGGCTATGGCGACATCGTTCTCGAGCTTCCGGCCGGTGCGCTCGAACGCGGTGAAGATCCGCTCGCTTGCGCCGTTCGCGAGTTAGAGGAAGAGACGGGCTACGTCGCGCCGGCGCTCGAGCTGCTTGCGGAATTCGCTGCCGATCCCACGAGCTCTACCGGCAAGCTGTATCTGTTCTTGGGCCGGCATGCCGCACCCACCGGCCGCGCAGCGCCCGATGCGACGGAAAATATCGAAACGATGCTCGTGCCCGTGCGAGAGGTGCTCGCCCACGTGCGATCCGGAGAAGTATTCGTGCAGAGCCACGTCGCCGCGATATACACGGCCCTCGACCACCTCGGCTTGCTACGAACAGTGTGACGGGGCTGCTCTAAACGGGCATCAATCCACGTGTGCACGGCTCCGATCCAACCGGATGCCAGCGTTCACGACGAAATAGCCGATCTCCACGAGTAAGCCGGCGAGACGACGTCGCGCCGGCTTGCCCGGCTCAATCTGAAGCTGCGCAAGCCTCCCAGAATCAGCTTCCGCCATGAGCGCATCTCGGCGCTGATCGACCGCCGACGTCGAATATGTGTGCATGTGAACCCCCAAACGCGATCGCCGCTTCTCATCCGCGCAAGAACAATGGCGGGCCATAATGGCCCGCCATACATGATTCTATTTCGGTTGGTGTAGGATGAACGTGTTGCCTTCGGTGTCCTCACCGAACGCCATGTAGCACGCTTCGTTTGCTTCGATGTGCTCGCCGATCTTCGCGCCGCGCGTCCGGAAGTGGTCTGCCGCAGCCTTCACGTCGGCAACGCGGAACATGATGCCGTTGCCCGGATACCAATTGCCGTCGTCGAGGCGCCACAGACCAAACGTAGCGCCGTCCGGCAACTCGAACTCCGCGCCTTGCTCAGAAGACCACGTGCAGGGCAGTCCCATGACGTCGCGCCAGAACGTGGTCGCGCGCTTCGGGTCCTTGACGAGGTAGGTGGTGACGTCGATTCCCGTGATCGAAACCGCGGTGGCTGTGCTGCTCATCGGAGTCAACTCGCTTTCATCGGTGCTGGAGAGGCCGACGCTCTGGCCGGCCCGGAATGTTGCCATCTTAACTCCTCATATATGACAGGTACTGTCATATATATTTGCAATACTTGACGCATGAAGAGCGACCGGCTCCTGACGATGCTGCTGACCCTCCAGGCCAAGGGCCGCATGCCGGCGCACGTCCTGGCCGAAGCGCTGGAAGTCTCCACGCGGACCGTCTATCGCGACGTGGACGCCCTCAGCGCGGCCGGCGTGCCCGTGTACGCCGAGCGCGGCGCGCGCGGCGGCGTCGTGCTTGCCTCAGGCTATCGGGCCGCGCTCACGAACCTCGGCGAGAAAGAGATCCGCGCTCTCTTCGTCTCCGCTTCGAATCCGCTTGCCGACCTCGGGCTCGGCGGCAGCCTATCGCGATCGCTCGAGCTTCTCGCCGGGGCGCTGCCGGCCGACAAACGTCGTTCGGCTGAACGCGCTCGCGGCCGGATCTTCATCGACGCCAAGCGCTGGACGCAAGCCGAACAGCCGCGCGAACATCTCGCCGAATTGCAGCGCGCGATCTGGAGCGATCTTCGTGTCGCGCTGCACTATCGCGACCGAGCGGGCAAAGTCACGCGTCGCGTCGTCGAGCCGCTTGGACTCGTCGCAAAAGCCGGAATCTGGTATGTGCCGGCACGATCGGGCGGGGAGATGCGGGTTTTTCGTGCGGAGCGCATCATCGACGCGCAGGCGACGACCGAGCGCTTCGAATGGCCCGCGGATTTCAACCTGGAGTCGTTCTGGCGTGAATGGAGCGCGGCGCTCTCCGACCGCGCCCCGCGCTACGAAGTCGAGCTTCGCATCATCCGCGACGAAAACGAGGTGCGAGATGCGCTCGCATGGTGGGAAGCGCGTTTCGACGCTGACGACCAAAGAGCACGCGTCTCGTACCCATCGCGGGAGACCGCGATCGGCGACGTCTTGGGATATGGTGGCTCGGTTGAAGCGCTCGCACCCGAAGAGTTCAGAACGGCGGTCATGAACCGGGCGAAGGACGCGTATGGCGTCTACGCAGAGCGCTTCGCTTAATGCTTGGCGGCGTCGAATCGGACTTCGCCGTCGATGACGGTCATCGTGACGGGGATGTCTTTGATGCGCGAGACGGGCACTTCGTCAAGCGCCTGCGCGAGTATCGCAAAATCAGCTGCCTTGCCCGGCGCGATCGTGCCGCGTTCGTTCTCTTCGTACGCGAGCAGCGCGGCGTCGGCTGTGTAGGCGCGCAGCGCATCGTCGATCGAGAGGCGTTCACCCGCGATGTGGTGGTTCACGAGACTGTGGATGCCAAGAAGCGCAGAGAGCTTCGTCACGGGACTATCGGACCCGCCGCACACGATGCATCCGGCGCGGCGCGCGGTGGCGAAGAGGTTCATGCCGGCGGCGCGCTCGGCGCCGAAGCGGCGCGCGTACATGCCGTGGTCACCGCCCCATAGGTAATCGAACGCGGGCTGCATCGATAAGAGCAAACCGCAGCGCGCGGCGCGTTCGATCTGGTCTGGGAGCGCGACTTCGAAGTGATCGATCGACGGGCGTAGGCCGCGAAGCGGACCGCGTCGTGCCGTCACCGTCTCCCATGCGGCGATCGCCTCACCGATCGCGCGATCGCCGATCGCGTGCACCCCAAGGGAGAGACCCGATTCGGCGGCTTCATCGAAGAGCTCGCTGAGTTGTTCTGGTTGTACGTACAGGCTGCCGTGGCCGTGCTTGTGATCGTCTTGATACGGTTCTCCCACGGCAGCCGTTCGCGATCCGATCGATCCGTCGAGGAAGATGTCACCGCCGAACACCCGGCCGCCGAGCGCACGCGCTTTCGCAACGCTGAACGTGCACGACTTCGAGATCACGCGCACCGGCTGGTTCGCGTCCGAACGGTAGACCGACTGCAGGTGCTCGAGCGACGGATCGCCCTCGATGACGTTGTGCACGGTCGTGATGCCCGCCGCGAGCGCCATCTCGGCTGCGCGGCCATCGGCGCGCCGTAGCGCATCGAACGGCAGCGCTGCGAACATCGCGTTCTGCGCGGCATAGTTCGCCGCTTCGAAGAGCCGACCGGTGAGATCGCCGCGCTCGTCGCGCTCTGCGCCCGGCTTCTCTGCGACGCCGAACAGCGCCGCCGCGGCGCTGTTCACCACGCAGGAATGGCCGTCGATGCGCGAGAGGAGACACGGACGGTCTCCGGCTGCCGCGTCCAACTCCTTGCGGAGCGGCGGGCGCCCCTCGGCGAGCCGGTGGTCCTCGTACGATGCGGCGAACACGATGGGTTCCCTGATCCGTTTGATCTTCGCCAGAATCGCACCGACGTCCGGACACGCCGTGATGTCGTGCTCGCCCGACTGCAAGCCCGTCGCGGTGAGATGCATGTGGCAATCGTGGAAGCCGGGATAGAGAGCGCCCCCGCGGCAGTCGATGACTTCGACATCGGCGCCAAGGCCGGTCGGCGTAGACTCGAGGACGCGTTCGATGCGGCCGTCGCGCACGAGCACTCCCGAAGCCTTGGGAACGAATCCACCCGGTGTGCCTAGGCGCGCGTTGACGAATGCCGCAAAGCGGCTCATGCGGCCGGAGCTACTGCGACCATTGCCACGAGTTCCAGAACTCGGTGACGGACGGCGCGGGCCGATAGCCGTGCAGCGTGTTGCGAACGGCGTCGTCGCGTTTGGTCCAGTAGAGAAAATCGTACGGCGCGTCTTCGCTCAACAGCGAATCGATGCGCGAGTACGCGCGCGCGCGCGTCGGCCGGTCGTAGTGGGTCAGCGCGATCGACTCTTGCTCATCGATGCGCTTGTCGCAGAAAAACGCATGGTTGTAGCCTGCCGGCGGCACCTGATCGCACGCGTAAAGCGTGTCGTCATCCGGATCGACGCCGGAAATCCAACCGTCGTGCGCGACATCAAATTTTCCAGAGTTGAGGATACCGCCGTCCGCCGCCGCGGCTTCGAACAGGCTTGTCGGATACGATTTGGTCTGCACGTCGACGCCGATGGCCCGCATCATGCTTTGGAAGATCGGCGCCAGACGAACGGAGTCGCCGCGGCCGGAGGAATATGCGAACACGATAGCAAGTCGCGTGCCGCCCTTCGACCGTATCCCATCGGCGCCGGCGTGCCAGCCGTCGGCGTCGAGCAGCGCGCGCGCCGCGACCGGATCGTACGGAGGCGCTTTGACCGTTGGATCGTACGCCCACGTCCCCGGCAACTGGTCGCCCTGCGCGGGCGCGGCCGCGCCGTGCATGACCGTCCTCACGATGTACTCCCGGTCGGTGCCCATCGAGATCGCTCGCCGGACTCGCACGTCGTCGAGCGGCGGATGCTTGGTGTTGAAGACGAGATACCAGTATTCGTTGAATGTCGTGTGCAGCACGTGCACGCCGTCGATCGCTGAAAGATCGGGCAAGAGCGAGTTCGGCGGATCGTAGTACAGATCGGCTTCTCCCGTCTTCATCATGACCGCGCGAGTGTTCGCGTCGGGCACGAGGAGGTAGTCGATCTCGTGCAGCTTCGGCGGCCCGCGCCAGTAGTTTGGATTGGCGATGAGCACGACGCCTGTCGACTGCTGGTACGACTGGACGATAAAGGGTCCGGTGCCGATCGGTTTGGTGTCGTACGCCGCATGGTTGATGTCAGGCAGATCGGCGAGGATGTGCGCCGGCAGGATGCACATCGGGTCGGGACCCGGCCCGAAGAACTGCGCGATCGCCGGCGCGTACGGCCGCTTGAGGTGCACGATGACCGTGTGATCGTTGGGCGCATCCATCGACGCGATATCGTCAAAACCGGATCGGCTCAAGACGTTGTTCGCCGGATTCATGATCGCGTGCCATGAGAAGATCACGTCGCGCGCGCCGAAGGGCGCACCGTCTTGCCATTTGACTCCCGTGCGCAGATGGTACGTGATCGTCTTGCCGTCGGCGCTGATCCCGCCGTTTTGCGGACTCGGAATTGTGGTAGCGAGATCCGGTTCGAGATCGCCATGGTCGTTCACGAGGAAGAGCCAGCCGCCCCAGAACATGCCGAGATCGACCGCGGATTGGATGCCGGCGAGCTCCGGCAGGAGCGAATCGATCGATCCGGCGCCGACGATCCGCACTTGACCTGGGTGGGCGCGCGGGATGACGCCGACGCTCGAACCCACTTTGCTGCACGCGCAGAGCATCGCGGCCGCGGTGACCGCGGCCAATAGCGCCGCGCCGCGACGTGCGGCGCTCAGATGCTCCACTCCCAGGTGTTCCAGAACGTCGTCACGGCGTGCGCGGGCTTGTACCCCTTCAAGTCGACGTTTGCGACGTCTTGACGCGCCGTGTACCAGATGAAGATCGTCGGGACTTGTTCCGCAAGAATTTCCTGGATCGTGTCGTACGCCGCTTTACGTTTTGCCTGATCGTATTCGGTCAGTGCAACATTTTCGGCGGCGTCGACGCGGGTATCGCAGAAGTAGTTGTTATTCTGACCGCCTTTATCCGGTGTTTGATCGCACATGAAGTTGACGGAATCGTCCGGATCAACACCGTTGATCCAAGAATAGAACGCGGTATCGTACTTGCCCGTCTGCAGAATGCCGCCCGCGCCATACGACGCGAACAACAGGCCGCTATAGACGTTCTTCACATCCGCCTTCACCCCGATGGCTTTCCATTCAGATTGAACGACCGTTTCCAGATTCGCGGTCTCTGCGGCGCCCGTAGCGCCCGTCATGGCGAGCTCGAGCAGCTGGCCGTTCTTGTGGCGATAGCCGTCCGCGCCCATGGTCCACCCGGCGGCGTCAAGCAACGCGTTGGCCTTTGCCGGATTGTAATCGTACGTCATGACATGCGCGTTATGCGCCCAGAGAAACGGCGGCTGGTCGGTGTCGGCGACGACGTAGAGATCGTGCGAGACCTTGTGGATGAGGTCCGTCTTGTTGATCGCGTACGCCAGCGCGCGGCGCACTTGCAGATCGGCGAGGATAGGATTGTGGAGATTGAGCGCGATCTCGCGATATGAGGTGAACGGCGTGTGATAGACGTGCACGCCCGGGATGTTCGCGAGGCTTAGGGCCTGCGATGACGGAGCATTGTACTCGAAATCTTGTTCGCCGCTCTCCAACTGTGTGAGAATGGTGGTCTCATCCGGGATGATAGAATAGTCGATCTCCTTGATCTTCGGCGCGCCGCGCCAGTAGAGCGGATTGGCCACCATCTTGATCAGTCGGCCCTTATCGTATTCGACGACGCGATACGGTCCGGTTCCTAGTGGAATCCGATTGAAGTCCACTTTGTTGATGTCGGGATACTTTCCGAGGATGTGTTTGGGGAGGATCGGATACGGCGTGCCCGACATCGTGAAGAACGCCGCTATGAACGGCGCGTAGCGCTCTTTTAAATGCACGACGAGCGTGTAGTCGTCTTTTTTCTCGATCGAGGAGATGTCGGAATAGCCGACAAGGCTACCGACGTTGTTCGCTTTGTTCATCACCGCGCTGTACGAGAAGATAACGTCGTCGGCCGTGAACGGCGCACCATCTTGCCATTTCACGTTCTTGCGTAGATGGTAGGTGATGGTAAGCCCGTCTTTGCTGATGCCGCCGTTCGTCGTGCTCGGCACTTCAGTCGCCAGCTCCGGCACGAACTCGTTCTGGTCGCTCCAATTGAAAAGATAGCCTGCCCAGAACATAGAGAGGTCGACTTCGATCTGCTGATTGCCGACCACCGGATCCATCGTGTCCGGTTCGGCGACGCCCGCCCAGCGCAGCACGCCGGGAATCGTATGCGGATTGCCCTCATTGGCCGCTGGTGCACCGGCTTGGGTGCTTACTTTCGAACAGCCGGCGAGCGTCGCGCTGAGCGCGACGGCGAGCATCAATGCGGATATCGATCGGTGCATGGGTGCATGTACCTCAGGTCTAGGCAGCGTGCATTGGGCGGACTCATGCCGTACTTAGGTGGGTTGGCGAGGTCCATCCTGCACCGGCGCGGGCCGGAGGCGCCGCTTCTCATCGGGAGAATGTGTGGGCGTGAACCGGCGCACGCTTGTGTCGTCAGTCGTGACCGCTTTTGCGGTCGGCATGATGGCGATCCAAATCGCGTCGCTGCCGCGCGAAAGCGGCCCAGGCGCGACGTTCGCCCCAAGCGGATCCTGCGCTCTGACGGTTGTCTCGACTGCGTTTGCGAGACCCGGGTCACCGCTTCATCGCGGTGATACGCTCGCGCTGGATGGGATGACGGTTGACGACCGCGTTCTTGCGACGCAGGACTCGAGCAGCGCGGGCGATCGGATCGACTACGCGGTGACGCGCGCCGGGGTCACGGCGACGATTGCCGAGCGCGTCGGCGCGCCGGAATCGGCGGCGCTGTGGACCCCGTCCGTCATCGTCAAGTTCGTGACGCTCTTGGTCGGGCTGTTCTTGTTGTGGCGCGGACGAGATCGCGCATCGCTGCACTACGGCCTGGCCAGCTCCGCCTTTGCGATGGCGCTTTTGCCGGTGAGCGACGGCCTGTTGGCGCCGCTGTTGCGCAATGTCTACGAAGCGGTCGCACAAGTGCTTGCCGGCTGCGCCGCGTATGCGCTGTATCTCACGTTTGAAGATCTTGCCGCGAGCAGCGTTCCGGCTCGCGCGCTTGCCGTCTGTCGGGCGGTCGTCGCCGCGTGCGCGCTGCTCTTCTGTGCGAATGCGATCGCGTTTTCCCTAGCGCGAGCGTCGTCCGGATGTTTCATCGCCTGGCTCTACGATGTCCGCTATCCCGCGCTCGTGCTCGCGCTCGCGGTCATGTTCGGCGTGCTCGCCTTCACCTTCTTCCGGGCTCGGGGAATCCAGCGGCAGCGCGTTCGCTGGCTGTTCTGGTCGACGGTCGTCGGATTTTCCGGTGTGGTCACGTGGCTGCTCTTCCCGTCGCTGCGTGCGGCCGTCTTGACGAGCGTCGTGATCACGATCGGCTACGCCTACGCGATCTTGCGCCATCGCGTCATCGACGTCGGCTTTGTCATCAACCGGGCGATCGTCTTCACGATCGTCACGACGCTCGTCTTCGGAATCTTCGCGGTGATCAGCTCGTTGGTGGAGCGCATGACGCTCTCGCGCAACGACAGCATCATCGCGCAATCGATCGCCGCTCTCGCCCTGGCGTTCTTTTTTGACTTCGGCTACAAACGTGTCGAGAGCATGATCGATCGCGTGTTTTTCCGCGATCGGCGTGCGGCTGACATGGCGATACGCTGCTTTATCGACGAAGCGCGTTACATACGCAAAGCGGACGCGCTCTTGGACCGCACCGCGAAGATCGTGCGCGAGTCGCTGAAGTGCTCTGCCGCGGCGATCTATCTCGAGCATGGTTCGCAGTATCGCACCTCTGCTGTTTCCGGAGCCGAGTCATTCCCGACGAGCGTCGACGGCGACGATCCAGTGTTTGTGCGCCTTCGGGCTTCTCTGGCGGACGTCGATCTTGCCGACGTACCGAGCCGGCTCGGTTCAAACGGGTACGCATTTGCGATGGCGGTGCAGAGCCGCGTGCTTGGCGCGATCGTCATCGGCAACAGGGTCGATGAGGAGAACTACGATCCTGAAGAGCGTGCGCTGCTTCGGTCCCTCGCTCGCGAAGTGGCGGCCGCACTTGCCGCGATCGAAGCGGCCGATCGAGCCGAGCTCGTGAAAGAGCTCGCGGCGGGGACGATCGATCTAGAAAGCGCCCGCCGTCGAGCTCGAGGATTGATGGCCCGTGAGTCGTAGGTCAGCCGTGGTTCTCACACCACCGATTGCTCGGGAGCCGCATCCCACTTCGACTTAGTTTCTCGGCTCCAACGTTTCGGGTCTTCGTTATGCATCGCTTCCATTTTTTTGGCGACGTCCGGATGCTTCTCCATGACGTGTTTCGTCATCGTTGTCACCATCTCGTCCCATGATCCTGCGGACAATTTCTCGTCGCATGTTCCACCGAGGTCCTTGCATGTCAACGTCTTCATAGTACCCTTTCCCGCGCCGCGCGCGTTCCACCAATGATTGTACCCAAATGCGCGGCAGGCTCAACCTGTCTATTACGGTCCGCCGCTGCCGCCTGTCGCGCCGAATACCTGGCCGGTGACATAGCTATTTCTCGTCGAAGCGAGCGCGACATAGACAGGGGCAAGCTCGGCAGGTTGCCCAGGACGTCCAAGCGGTGTATCCTCGCCGAAGGTCTTGAGATTCTCCTGAGTCTGACCGCCGCTCACTTGGAGCGGAGTCCAAAATGGTCCTGGAGCGACAGCGTTGACGCGGATGCCGCGTTCGGAAAGCTGTTTGGCCAGGCACTTGCTGAAGATCATGATCGCGCCTCTTGTCGACGCATAGTCGAGCAGATTCACCGAAGGATCATACGCGTTGATCGACGCCGTATTGATGATCGCAGAGCCGGGCGGCATGTGAGGAACGGCAGCTTTCGTTATCCAGAACATCGCGTAGACGTTTGTCTTGAACGTCCAATCGAAGTCCTCGGTGGTGATCTCGAGAATTGAAGCATGACTATGTTGCCGGGCGGCGTTATTGACGAGAATATCGATGCCGCCTAAATCGCGAACGGCCTGATCGACCATCTTTTCGCAAAATGCTTCATCGCGGATATCACCGGGGAGCGACACCGCCTTCCGACCAGCGGCGCGAATGTGATCGACAACTTCTCGCGCGTCGGCCTCCTCCGCCGGCAAGTAACTGATCGCGACATCCGCTCCCTCGCGCGCATACGCGATCGCCGCCGCTCGGCCGATCCCCGAGTCGCCGCCGGTGATGAGCGCTTTGCGGTCAGTCAGATCTCCACGCCCCCCGATAGCTCGTTTCGCCGTGATCGGGCCGCGGGGTCATCTGATGCGCAAGACCAGGCCAGGGCTGAGACTGCTTCTCAAAAGGCGGCTTGACGTACAGCTCGCGCGGATCGGTGAGACTATGAGATGTGCCGGAACCATTTGCATTTCGGTTGCTTTTGACTGTGTCGCCATCGAGCGTTCTCGCTTCTAGAACTGCCGGTCGCACGATCCCATCAAGGCGGAACGACGCGCCGCAATCGTCCTCATTTTTGCCCGACCGATGTAGGAGCTAAACTGGCCGGAACTATCTGCGAGCCAGGTCGGCTACCGCCGCCTCGATCGCGAGCGTCACCGCCATCACGGCGGTGCCGTCCGGCTGAAAGCGCGCTTCGATTCTCTCTGAAGCCGATTCGGTGGTGTCGGTGTAAGCGGTTACCGTCGCGCTTATCTCAAACGAAGTCCAGCCGGGTTCATCGGGCCTGTCAAACATCGCCTTCGAATGATTGTACGATATCTGCCCATCGACGCGAACGTCAAAGCTGTTGCCCGTAAACTCAAGTTTGAAATTGCCTTCGGACAACTCCTCGGAATGCGGCGTAAGCGCGCCGGACAAGCGAGCATCGTCCTGAACGGCTCCGCGAATCGTTTCAGCGCAAATCCGAGTGCCCGCGCGGAGCATGACGCCGACCGCAGCGACCAGTTCGTTCGAATCATTGAACGGCGCCTTGGCCTCGGCTCGTCGTTCATTGAATTCAGTTTCCAAATCGCCGGCCATACATTGTCCCTTGCAGTAGTGCTCGCGGAAGTGTCGCAAGCCAGCTTGGCTTCGACGAAAGCGTTTTGAAGTCCCGGGGAATCCCCCGACTGTGATCTATCGGACCGCCTAACTCGGAAATCGTCTCTACGCCCAGATCGCTTCGTACCGATTTGCTATGTCGTGCGACGTCGCCGGGCGGCAATATCGACACGACATCGACCACGAGCTGCTCCTTGCCCGACAGGCAGGACGAGGAGGCCACTTAAAGACGGGTTTCGCACCGGTACCCTTATATTCGGGAGGAGCTGATTTTGATGAATACGACCAACATCGAACAGGCGCACGCCGGTTTCATCGTGCTGCAAACCCTGACGAAGAGTCAGACCGCGATCATGACGCTGCAACCAGGCGAGTGGAGCGGGGGTTTTGGGAACGAGCACCCGGAGAGCGAGCAGACGCTCCTGGTATTCGAGGGCGAGGTGGTTGCAGAGATTGGCGAAGAGCGAACCGTGCTGCGCAGGGGCGACGTGGTGGTCGTGCCCCGCAAAGTCCCGCACCGGTTCGGCAACGATAGCGACTCGCCGGCGATTACGTTCAACGTCTACGCGCCGCCAGCATATTAAGGGTTAACATGGAGCCGACGTCCGGGATTGAACCGGAGACCTGCGGTTTACGAAACCGCCGCTCTACCAGCTGAGCTACGTCGGCACACCTGCGGAAACACTATTTGACGGACTTTGGGCGCTTCCCATCCCGTTAGAAAAATGCCGTTTCGTCCCGCTACTTCTGCGAGCCTTCAAGAACATGCAGCGTGATCGTGCAGTAGCCGCACTACCGATCTGCTCGGTCATCCAAGGCCAACTACTGGACGGTGACACCGATCGTAACAGAATTGAAGGTCGTATCGTGGATCGTCAACACGGCCGATCCAGCAGCGATGCCCTTCACTGTGAATACGCCTCGTTGCCCGGCCGGCACGATCGTCGCAACCGCGGTGTTGGAACTCGATCCGGCGAAGTTTTGGAGAGTGAAATGCGTTTCGGACGCCGTGACCTGTTGAGATTGGCCAGCCGCTAGAGTGAGAGCAGCGGGGACAGCGGTGAGGATTCGAAAGAGGTCCACGCTCACGAAGCTCGAGCCCTGATTTCCGTGCGCGGTATACCAGAGATTCTTGTCGGGGCCGTATGCCACGTATACCGCATGACCCTGGTTGGAGGGAATCAGGTCTCGCGTCACATTGCCATTTGATAGATGCAGCGTTTCGAGCTTCGTATGGCCATCCGCGTAGTACAACACAGCATCGGCGCCAGTTCCGGACGTCGCAAGGCTTGTGGTCTCGCCGAACGGGGTCACGACGGTTTCGGCGGCGGTGTGGGTATCAATGCGAACGATGCCGTGCAACGAAGCGCAATAGAGATTTCCATCGCCGGCGGTGATCATTCCGACGCAGAATTCGGGATCTGGATATTCGGTCAACACGCCGGCGGGCGTTATCTTCCCGAGCATCGTGGGAGCTTGCGGTTCGGCGAACCAAATATTGCCGTCGGGCCCGGCGACGATACCGGCCGTGAACGGTCGCGACGTGGAGAAGCACGTGGCAACGCCAGCTGGTGTGATCTTCCCGATGCCCGTGCCCGGTAACGAGCTACCGAATGTGGTGAACCACAAGTTGCCGTCGGCGCCGGTCGCGATCTCATTCAACGACGTTTGGCTGTTCGTGCAGCTCTGATTGAAGTAGGTAACGGATCCGCGCGGCGTCACCTTAGCGATCTTGGCGCTATTGCGAATCGTGACCCACATATTGCTGTCGGGACCCTCGGTGATCCATTCCGGAATGCCGTTGAGCTGCGTGGTGACGATCGCCCGTTTCATGTCGAACTTGTAAACCGAGTTCAGACAGTCATCGATATACCAGACGGTGTGGTCCGGCCCGGTGGTAAGACCTGCTGGTCCAGGCCCAGCTTCGCACGTATCGCTGACGCTGAGGACATCGGTGAATTTCGCACCGTCGTTGCCTTGCGTGATGTCCGGCGAGCCCTCCGAAAGCGACGCCGTGTGTGGGGAAATCGCGCCCGGGGCCGCGGGCAGCGATGCCCCGCTTGTGCAGCCGGCGCAAATGCCGGATGAGAGGACCAACAGAGCAAACAAGCGGCTCGACATTTCGCACTTCCGATCGCGATAGTAGCTGATCAGCAACAACGTATCACCGCCCAGGCGAGTTGTCTAGAGTCGGGCGCACCAGCGGCGAGAAAACGAGGCCGACTGGCGTCGGCCCCTTCATTTGTTTGTCGGCCCTTCGTTTATTTGTGGTTCACTTGACCACTTTGTAACGGGCTTCCATGCCGTTCATGAGGTGGATGTTCAGCGTGCACACCAACAGCCACACACCCGGGTTATCCGGCACCATGTCGGCGATCATATGCGGCGTGACCAGTTGGATCGAGTCGCTTCGGTTACCCTGCGACAGAACGGTCTGTCCCGACCAAACCGGTATATGCCCATCGGCCGGCGTCGAGGTGGAGAGCATGTACCATCGCACTCGTTCGCCCATCCGGATGGTGGGCGTCGGCATATTGCCCCATGCGAAGCCGTTGATCGTGTGGATATAGTTGTCGTTCTCGAACGTCTTCTCATGACCGGTGAAATGTCTCGGGTTGATCGCGGGATTCGCGAGATTCAAGGAAAGGAACGGATCTTGAAACTCGTCCTGTACCGAGAACAGAGCCACCATCTCCCGATCGACATCGATCGGTGAACCGTCGGCCCGCGCTTGACCACGACGCGTCACGATCAGCGGTCCGATAAGCCCAAGGCTTTCGTCTGCGGTCTGATTCACATCGGATTCGTACACGAACAGCACTGAGCTGCCGTCTTGCCCGCCCGGGCCGTCGGCGTCGCCGATCGGCCAGCGAAACGTCCTCGTCGCGCCGGGCGATACCGCGGACGGTTTCGGGATGGATCGCAGGCCGCCGGGCGCGATATCGAGCGGAAGGCGCGTTCGATTTCTGAACACGACGACCACGGTGTCGCCGACTTCGGCGTGGATGACCGGCCCGACGATACCGAGGTATCGATCGCTCGGCGAGATCGAGGCTAAGCGCGTGAACGATGCATCGGTGTATTCGCGGTAAAACGCCTTTCGATACGTCCAACCGAGCTGTGTCGGCAGAAGCGGCGGCAGCTTCGACCCGTCGATCGGATTCATGCGAAGCGGCGCGTAGTTCCAGATCACTTCATCGGCGGCGATGTAGTGCACGCGCTCGCGAGCCACGGCCGGCTCGCAAATCCCAAGCGCAAGCGCGAACGCGGCGAACGCGATGGCCGCGACGGACTTCATGGCAGCACCTGATAGCGAGCTTCCATCCCGCCGGCCAAATGCACGTTGACGTGGCAATGGAAGAGCCAAGTCCCCGGATTGTCGGGAGTCATATCGGCCACGACCATCGACATCGGCGAGAGTTGTATGAGATCCGTTCGCATGCCGTTCGACACGACCGTCTGTCCGTGCCAATGCGGCGTGTGAAAGTCGAAGTCGCTCATCGTCGACATGACGTACCAGCGGACATGCTGGCCGAGGCGCATCGTGGGCATCGGCATGTTGCCGTACGAGAAGCCGTTGATCGTCCAGAGCATGTCGTCGAAGAGGAATGGCCCAGCCGCCTTGACGTGGCGTGGATTTAATCGGGGGTCCGCGACGTTCGATGCGAAGTATCGGCTCGAGCTTTCGTCGTACTCCGCGAACATCGCGAACACTTCGCGATCCACGTCCTTCGGCGTACCGTCCGGCCGCGCCATCCCCTTTGCAGTCACCACGATCGGTCCGATGGGGCCGGTGTTGACATCCCGCACTTCATCCGCATGCGAGTGATACATCCAGAGCACTGAAGAACCGTCGCCGGGTCCGGGTCCGGCGCGCGTCGGAACTTGCCAGGTATACGTGAACGTCTTGCCCGGCGGCACACCGTCGCCGGGTTTGTACGACGCCGGAATCCCATCCAAATACGGCGCTCCCTCGGATGACTTCGTGTAGAACAGACCGTGCGCGTGGACGGTCAGCGGGAACCTGGCGTTGTTTTTGAAGACGACGACAACCGTATCGCCGACCACGGCGTGAATGACGGGGCCGATGAGACCCAAGTATGCGTCGGACGCGGCGCGCGGTTTGAGGTGCGTGAACGTCGCGTCGGTGTATTCGCGATATATCGCCTTTCGATATTGCCAGCCCAGCTGCAGCGGCAATAGCGGCGGCAACGGCTTTTGCGCGATGAGGTCTCGACCGCTTGGCGCGAAGTTCCAGACGACTTCGTCCGCCGCGATATAGTATGTTCGCACGGTGGCTTGAGACGGCTGCACGCTGGCGAAGACGATTCCGACGACAAAAAGCAAAATAGACGCAAAGCGTAAGGACATGCGGCGACCTCCAGCTGTAAGCGGTGGTTTATGGTGTCGCGATAGTGAACGAATCTTTAAGGCGGTTCACCTCGTCCCCTCCGATGGTCGGGACGGTCGGTCATCTCTTGGCTCAGCCGATAGGCGGCGCTGCCACCACGAAGTATCGAACCACGCGCCGAACTTGAAGCCGACTTCACGATAGATCCCGACAAGCGCAAATCCGAGGCTGCGATGCAGCGCGATGCTAGCGTCGTTCGGAAGCGCGATACCGGCGAAGACCGCGTGGAAACGCCGCTGTTCGAGCAGCCGGAAGAGTTCAGCGTAGAGAGTCTTGCCGGTTCCGCGACCGCGGGCGTCTTCTCGTACGTAGATGCTCGAGTTCACCGACCAGCGGTAGCCAGCCCGGTCCATATGGGCGCTCGCATATGCGTAGCCGAGAACGTCATCGCCCGACGTTGCGACGAGCCATGGATACGTAATGGTATTCGACCGGATCCTTTCGCGCATCTCCGAGACACTTGGAGCGCGCTCTTCGAATGATATGGACGTGTGCTCGACGATCGGCGCGTATATCGCAGCGATCTGTTCGGCGTCGTCGAGAATCACCGGTCTGATCTCCATCTTGCGACCTCGTATTCCGGAGGGCCTTCGACCTACGCGCTTTCGCGCTAACGAGATGGGCAAGCGATGCTTGCCCTATTACGGAAATAGCGCGGAAATGACGTGGAAATGATGCAAGAACAATACGGAAATCATGATGAAGCGCCTTTGGCCAGATATCGAAGGGGACGCGCCGGGATTTGTTAGGATGGCCGAGGCGAACGCGCTTGCGAATCTCCGCGCTAGCGGAACCGTTTGCGAAACGACCTACGCGCGCGGAACAGTGCGGCGCGCAGCGAAAACGTGCGATACATACCGTCGACGAGCGTCGAGTCGCCGATCGCCGACATCGTGTGCAGACCGAGCGAGTACTTCCCTCGGGGTGGATCGATGACAGCGATCGTGTGTTCTTCAAAGGATCGCTCGTCGAGCGCGGTGATTCGTTGGATCGACAAACGGCGCCCGTAGTTGCGCGTGCAATCCTGCGCAGGCCGGTGCAGATTGCCGTCGAGCATGAACGGTGCGCCCGCCGGACGCGATGAGCGGATGTCGATCTTCACCGGATTGCGGACGTGCGGACGCCACGGGCCCTCGAGCGCGTCAGCGTGGTAGACGAAAAGCTTGTGGTTCGGTCCGTCGTCGCTGACGCCGCACATCAGCCAAAATTTGCCGCCGTGGGAGAACACCGTGCTATCGACACCGCGAACGCCAGGGATGAGCGCGCACTGCCTTCGCCACTCACGCCCGGAATTGTCGAGCCGATAGAGCGCCACTTCTCCGCTTTGATTCGCTTCCGGTATTCCGTACCACGAACCCTCGCTCTCGAAGACGAATGGATACGAGAGATGATATGGCTCGACGAGCACGCGCTCCAGCGGCACGATCGCGTTTTCCTTGATCTCGCAACGGACGATGATGCCGCGGTTCACCGACGCGTCGAGCTCCTCGCAGAACACGGTCTGCACGCCGTCGATCGTGGCGCAGAACGGGTCGGCGAGGAATCGCCCGTTGCCTGCCTCGCACCACGACACAGGCGGCAATGCGTTTTCGCGCGCGATCTGCGCGGGCGTCTTTCTCACCGTTCCGATGTTCCACGCATACGTGTAGAACGGTTTCTCGGCCCGCGCGATCGCCCGGCGCCAGCCGAGTCGAAGAACGGCTCGCGTCACGGCCGCGCCCCTCGATATCCGCGCAGGCCGCGGCGGCTGCGCCGCTTGGAAATCGGTGAATCCATTTCGGATAGCGCTCAGCACCGACGCAGGCCACTGCGAGAGTTCTCCCGCCACACCGCCGACGGTCTCTTCGGGCGAAAATCTGTCCACACCGAAAACGCCCGAGCGCAACAGTCTGACGGCTCCGCCCGCATCGATTTGCAGCAGTCGCGCCTCCACGAAGTCGCTGTCGTCGCAGAACGCATTCAGTCCCGGCGCGGGCTCGCAGCCGTCGGCGTCGAACAGCCACGTCCCTAGCTCAGTGCGCGGCGCTTCTGCAGCGGCTGCGCCGTCGAAGGCGAGGCATAGATCGGGGTCGCCGTCCGGATCGTTCGCCCGTGGGATGGCCGGCGTTTGCGCCTCGTCCACATAGGCACGGCGAGCGGAAGCACCGATCAGCGCCGCAGGAACGCGCATCTCGCGTGTCGCCGGGATTTTGCGGCTGCCCACAAATGTCGTGTCAGGCAGATCAAGCAGCGATCGGATCGCTTGCGCCTGCCACGTCACGAGCGGACCCGAATGGATCGCCATGAAGCGCATGCGTTCAGCGCACCGTCGTGACGCGGGGATTTGTCGCGCGAAGGTCGTTCTTGCAAACCCGCGCAAGTATCAAGCCATCATTCGTATGAGCCGTTTGTTCGAAACTCTCAGGATGTCCATTCCCAAACCGGTCAAACGCTTCGTGCGTTCGCAATTCTTCGACGCGGGCGGAATCGACAAGACCGTCTTTCTCGCGGGCTCGCACCGCAGCGGCACGACCTGGGCCGCTGCCATGCTGAACTTCGACAATCGCTACCGCGACATGTACGAGCCGTTCAACGGCGAGCGCGTCGCGCAAACGGCGCTCTTCACGTACGGACTGTACCTTCGGCCGGACGATCCCGCGCCGCCATACGCTGCGGCGGCCGAAAGCGTGCTGGCCGGTCGTATCCGTAATGAGACGGTCGACAGGCGTAACAAACGGTTCTTCGCGACGAGCCGCATCGTCAAAGAAACGCACGCCAATCTTTGGATCGCGTGGCTTCATCGCCGATTTCCTTCCGTGCGTATCGTCTTGCTCGTGCGCCACCCGTTTGCGGTCGCCCACTCTCGGCGCGTCAAGAGCTGGCCAACGCGGCTTGACCCGTTCCTAGAGCAGCAGGCGCTCCTCGACGACCATATCGCGCCGTTTCGTGACCTGATCGGCGGCGCTCGCGGCGAGTTCGAACAGCATGTCGCGAATTGGTGCGTCCAGCACTACGTTCCTTTCCGGCAACTGCGGCGCGGCGACGCGCACGTGTTGTTCTACGAACACCTTTGCTGCGAGCCGGCTCGCACGCTGCAGGAGGTGTGCGAATATCTCGGCCGACCCTACAGCACGACCGCGTTGGAAATGCTCGCGAAACCGTCGTTCACCGCGCGCGATGAAAGCCCGATCCGCAGCGGCACCGCTCGCCTCGTGGACGAATGGCGCGATAGTGTGTCGTCCGCGGAAGTTGACGCGGGCATGCGCCTGCTGCGCGCCTTTTCGCTTGATACCGTCTACGGAGAAGGCCCGATGCCGCTCACGCCCGATCCGCTCCGGCCTCTTTAGTCGCCGGCCGGAATTCCGAACGCCGTGAGGTCGCTCACGAGAGGCATGGTCTCTGCCCCATAGATCGCATCAAGGCCGAATCGTCTGAGCAGCGCGAGCGCGCGATCCGTCTGCTCGGCCGTGACGTATTTTCGCCAGCCCTCGAGCACGTCGCCGCCGGTCAAGACCGCGCTTGCGTCCCCGCTGCGGGTCACTCTCGCCTGAACGGACGGCACTTTCATCTGCTCGAAGACGCGATCGTCGAAGGGCCGCCCCAAAAATGCGAAGAGCCGCGCGATCTCGTTGCGCGGTTGAGCCAAGAAGCGCTCGTAGAACGCCACGAAGACGCGCCTTCCGGCGAGCTGCCGCAGCGCGACGTAGTAGTTCGCACACCATCCGACGAGGTGGTTCTCGGCGTCGCCGGATGCGGATTCGATCTCCGCGCGAAAGGGTTCGAGATGATCCGCCATGAGCTGCGGCTGCGACAAGATGATCTCTGCGGCGTTGCGGTGCCATTGCAAGCGCAAGAGCGAACTCAAGACCGCGCACGGATGCCTCAGCAGCACGATGACCGGCATATCCGGGAAGTGCTGACGAATCCAGCCGATCATCATGAGCGACCTGACGTCTTTGATCAGACGGCGGCGCGCGATCATGCGCGTATTGTACGCGCTGATCCAGCCGTTGCGAGCGCGCCCTTCGAATATGGCGGTCGCGGGCTCGAGAAACTCCGGCCGGTCATCCTCCGGGCGTAGATACTGCCAGATCTTGAAGTGCTTGACCTCGGGTACGTACCGGTTGTGGAACGGTTCATACATCGATCGATAAGCGTTGTCGTAATTGATGACGTCGCTGAACCACGTCGTTCCGCTGCGCTGGATCGAGCTGATCAGGACCGAGTCGCGGTGCTGTCTGCTTGTGTCGACGAACATCTGGCCGCGAAGGCGGCTGAGCTGTTTTGCAACGCCTGCGATCGTGGGCATTATGGCGGCGTGTGGTCCAGGTCCACGTCAGAGAACGTCGTGTATTTCTTGTCGAAGCGCAGAAAGACCGTGCCGGTGGGGCCATTGCGCTGCTTGGCGATGATGATCTCGGCCAGATTCTCGTTCTCGGGCGTCGGCGGGTTGTAGTACTCGTCGCGGTAGATGAAGGCCACGACGTCCGCCTCTTGTTCGATGCCGCCGGACTCGCGAAGATCCGAAAGCATCGGCCGCTTGTCGTTGCGCATCTCGGGCGAGCGGTTGAGCTGCGCAAGCGCGATGACCGGCACCTTGAGCTCCTTCGAAAGTGCTTTGAGACCGCGGCAGATCTCGTCGATGATCTCCACGCGGCTCGTCACGCGTTGGTTGGTCGAACGCAGCAGCTGCAGATAGTCCACGATGATCAGGTCAAGACCCGTATTCGCCTTGAGCCGCCGGCAGCGCGATCGGATCTCGCTCACCGTGAGCGCGGCCGAATCGTCGATGTAGATCGGGACTTCAGCCAGAACGCCCATGGCCGCCGTGATATGCCCCCACTCCTCGTCTTTGATGTTGCCGGTGCGCAGACGCTGCGCATCGAGCTTGGCTTCGCTGGAGAGAAATCGTTGTACGAGCTGTTCGTTGCTCATCTCCAGCGAAAAGACGGCTGTGGCCTTGTCGGCATCGCGCGCGGCGTGCATCGCGACGTTCAGACAGAGCGATGTCTTGCCCATGGATGGTCGCGCCGCGATGATGATGAGCTCACCCGGCTGGAAGCCCGCCGTGAACTGGTCCAGACGATGGAATCCCGAAGGTACGCCGGTGACCTGACCTTTCTGGTGATAGAGCTTGTCGATCAACTCGAAGGCCGGCTTGAGCAGGTCCTTGACCAACACGAACCCGCCGCCTTGGCGGCGCCCGATCTCGAAGATCATCTGCTCGCAGCGGTCGAGGGTTTCGTCCACGTCATCGGACGGCTCGAACCCGATCTGCGCGATCCGGCTTCCCGCGCCGATCAACGACCGCAGCACCGCTTTTTCGGCGACGACGCGCGCGTAGTACTCGGCCGACGCGGTCGTGGGGACCGATTCCAATAGCCGGCTCAAGAACTCGACGCCGCCGACCTCTTCGAGCAGGTTGCGGCGCCGCAGTTCTTCCGCGACGGACACCTTGTCGATCGGTTCGCCGCGTTCGTAGAGATTTTGCAAGCTGTGAAAAATCGTGGCGTTGTGCGGGGCGTAGAAATCAGAACGCTGCACGATCTCGCCGACCGCCGACATCAATTCGCGGTCTACCATCAGCGCGCCGAGCACCGCCTGCTCGGCGTCGAGATTCTGCGGCGGTATGCGCTCGAGGGTGTTCATTGGTTCGGCGGCAGTTCGACGCCGAGCGCAGCCAACGCCTCGCGGACGTCGGACACAAGGACCACATCCATGCCGCGCAATTCTTGCGGCACGTCGTGCTCGTTCTCGCGCGGCACGAGCGCCGCGCGCATGCCGGCTGCCCGCGCCGCGAACAGTTTTTCGGGGATGCCGCCGACCGGCCGCACGGCACCGCCGATGCCCACTTCGCCGGTCATCGCCACGTCCTGCGGGATAGAAGCGACGCGCAAAGCGGAATAGAGACACGAAAATACCGCGAGCCCGGCAGACGGGCCATCGATCGCGCCGCCGCCCACGACATTGACGTGCAGGTCGTAGTCCGCCGGGTCCACGCCGCAGACTGCTCGGATGACGGACGTGGCGTTGAAGACGGAGTCCTTCGCCATGGAACCGGCGGTCTCGTTGAAGCGCACCGCGCCTTTTCCGGCGCGCGCGGACTTGAATGAAACTGCCTCAAACTCGATGAGACTCCCCATGAACCGATGGACGCCGAGACCGAACGCTTTGCCGACTTCGCGGCGCGCCGAGGCGCGAACGGGTGTGTGACGGCTCAGGCGCCGGCTGTGGATGACTTCCAGCACGTCGGCGTCCGTCACGCGGACGGTGTCGGCGGCCTGCTCGGGCCTGCGACTCGCGCGGTAGAGCGCCACGCCGAACGCATCGGCCATGACTTGCACCGCCATGCGCCCTTCGAGCGTGTACTCGGCGATGCGGTCGGCCGTGCCTTCGTCGAGCGTCGCCTGCAGCCGCACCGCAGCACGTCGCGCGATCTCGGCGATCTGGCTTTGCGCGAGCGGCATGAAATAGACTTCGGCGCATCGCGAGCGGACGGCGGGATCGATCTCTTCCGGCTGGCGTGTCGTCGCGCCGACAAGCACGAAGTCGGCCGGCGCCCCGTCGGCGAACAGCTTTTTCACGTAGGCAGGGACGTTTGCGTCGGATTCGTCGTAATAGGATGAATCGAACGTGACGCGCTTGTCTTCAAGCACCTTCAGCAGCTTCACTTGCATCATCGGATCGAGTTCGCCGATCTCATCGATGAAAAGCACTCCGCCATGCGCTTTGGTCACAAGACCGAGCTTCGGCTCAGGCACGCCGCCCTCGGCGAAATCGCGCCGCGTCCCCTGATAGATCGGATCGTGGACCGAGCCGAGCAACGGATTGGTGATCTCGCGCGGATCCCAGCGCAGCGTCGATCCGCCGACTTCCACGAACGGCGCGTCGGCTGCGAACGGCGAGTACGATGCGGCTTTGGCCGCTTCGAGCGCCAGCCGCGCGACGGTCGTCTTGCCGACACCGGGCGGCCCGTATAAAATGACGTGCTGTGGAAAGGGAGACGCAATTTTGGCGAGGAGCGCCCGCACAGCCGCGTCTTGTCCGACCACGTCCTCAAGTTTCGCAGGCCGAAGCACGGCGAGCGCGGACGACGGAAGGCCGCGCCGCTCGAGCGCGTCGAGGTCTTCCTTCTTCTTCAGCGTGCTCGAAGTCTCTGGGCCGCCGTCTTCCTTGAGCGCCTCGAGCTTGAGATCTTTGATGTAGTCGCGATGGCGCTCCGCCATCTTCACGCCGACCTTCTTCTCGATATCTTCTTCGACCGTGCGCTGCGCGATCATGTCCGCGAGTTCTTCTTCCACGGCGGCGAGCGCGCTCGGCATAGACGAGAGCGCAGGAAGTTTGTCGATCGTGGGGTCTTCGAAGACGAGGCGCTGCAGCGCGAGCATCCGCTTCGTCAGCGACTTGCTGCGCATGAGCGACAGCGCGTCGAGCTTGCCGGCTTTCAGCACGAGTTTATCGGGGCCCAGGAGACCGGCGAGCATTTCGAAGAGCGCCGTCACCTGACGGCCTACCGCGTTCTCGTTTTGGATCTTCGCCACTTATTTTGTACCGCGCTCGGCGCTTAGGCGCCGGCGACGACGCGCACGATGACTTTTGCCGTGACGCCGGGCACGAGCTTGACGGCGCAAGTATATTCGCCGGCGGCCTTGATGGGATCAGCGAGATCGATCTTATGCCTATCGACGTCTATCGCAAAGGCGGTGCGCAACGCTTCGGCGATCTGCGAATTCGTCACCGCGCCGAAGAGTTTACCGCGCTCGCCGCCCTTGGCGTGGATCTCGACGGGTCTGCTCTCAAGCGTCGCGGCGAGAGCGCGCGCCTCGGCGAGCGCTTTTTCATCGCGCCGCTCTTTAGCCTGACGCGTGACGGCCAGTTGCGCAAGCGAACCGCTCGTGGCTTCCATCGCAAGCCCGCGAGGCAAGAGATAGTTGCGGCCGTAGCCTTCGGCCACCTCAGCGACTGCGCCGGCTTTGCCAATTCCCTTGACATCCGACTTGAGGATGACTTTCACGCTGCGACGCCTCTATTTTCTCTTAGTCGGCTGCGAACGGCATGAGTGCGATCACACGCGCGCGCTTCACCGCGTCGGTGAGGGCGCGCTGGTGCCGCGCGCAATTGCCGGAAATACGGCGCGGCAAGATCTTGCCGCGTTCCGAGACGTACTTGCGCAGCCGCGGCGCGTCCTTGTAGTCGAGATCCTCGATCTTTTCGACGCAGAACGAACAGACCTTACGCTTCGGCTTGCGATCCTTGGCTGCGCGTTTCTTGGTTTTCGACTTTGCTGGGGGCATTGGTGTTGCTTACCTCTCGTTTGTGTAGGGCCGACCTTTACGGTCGGCCGGCGGACCATAAAGGTCCGCCCTACATCGGCTGCTAGAACGGGACTTCTTCGTCGGCGTCGCTGTATTCGTAGGTGGGCAGTTCCGTGCCGGTCGCGCTCTGCGGTGCCGCAGCGCGCGGGCGCGCTCCGCCGCCGTCGCCGTCGCTGCGCGAATCCATGAATTGGAAGTCGTCGGCTGTGACTTCAACCGCCGTCCGTTTGTTGTTGTCGCGGTCGGTGTATTCGCGGATCTGCAGCCGCCCCGAGACGAGGACCGACTTGCCTTTCTGCATGTACTTCGCAGCGATCTCAGCTCGCTGACGCCACACCGAAACGCCGAAGAAATCGGTCTGCTTTTCGGCCGCGTCGCGTCGCTTCGGGCGGTCAACCGCGATGCGGAACGAGCAGACTTGCGTGCCGTCCTGCGTCTGACGCAGTTCCGGATCGGCGACAAGCCGCCCGACGAGGACGATATGATTGTATGAACCGGCCATGGCTACACCTCTTGCTATATTCGAAGACGCGAAGGCCGCCGTAGCGGGCGATAGAGCCCGCGGCGGAAAGCGCGCGAGCGCCTGTTGATCTACAGGCGGATGAGCAGTGCCCGCATGATGTTTTCGTGGAGCCGCATCTGCCGCACGATCTCTTTCGCGCAATCAGCCGTTCCATCAAATTTCATGCAGACATAGTGACCTTCGCGGAGTTTTTGGATCTCGAAGGCCAGCCGCTTCTTGCCCATGCGTTCAGGAGCGATCTCCGAGCCGCCATTGTCTTTTGCGACTGTGGAGAAATGCGCCGCCACCTCGTCGACTTGCGGATCTTCAAGGGCTGGGCGAAGAATATACGTGATTTCGTAATGCGCCACGAAAGTGCGCTGCCTCCCTCTGGGCGTAAGGCTTGTCGCGCACCGCAAACGCGGCGCCGACGAGCAGGAAGGAAATCGGCAGGAGCGATCATCCCTGCCGAAACGGCTGGGACGCAGCATCCCGCCACCCGCGATTGAGAAAATCGCGCGGCGAGCCCGAGAAGTATATCACACGCGAGCGAGGCGTGACAACTCAATCGACGTACGACGGACCTTTATGGTCCGCAATGGATGTAGGGCGGACCTTTATGGTCCGCAATGGATGTAGGGCGGACCTTTATGGTCCGCAATGGATGTAGGGCGGACCTTTATGGTCCGCAAGGATGTAGGGCGGACCTTTATGGTCCGCGATGGATGTAGGGCGGACCTTTATGGTCCGCCGGCGGGCCACAAATGTATGGCTTACGGAGCCCTTCGGGACAACCAGATGGACCACGCGGCCTATCTTTATCTCTGCGCGGCTGCGGACATAGGTGGCTGCGGCCGGCGTAGCCGAACGCCGAGCCGATGGGTGTTGAGAAGCCGTGATCGATCGTCGATTTTGCTTCGCGAGTCTACCTGCGATCATCGCGCTTTTCGTAACGCTGTGCTATGCTTTGCCGGCGTCCGCGCGCGTAGGCTCCGAGCCCGCCTGGGTTGCGCCCGGCCGGCAAACACTGATCGTCTTCGTCGATGCCCTCAAGCAATCGACGCCTTGGCTCAGCGCATCACCGCTCGCGGAAGATGGCGACGGCCAGGTCACCTCGCTTGGAGCGAGGCAGACTGCTTCTCGGCTCATCTACGCGGCCGGCCAACTTCATCCGACCGGCAACTACACGCTCCTCTACGACGGCGCCGGACTTTTCGACTTCGACGGCGCGAACATCGTTGCGCACGGCCCGGGCCGAGCAGTCGTTTCGGTGACTTCGCCCACTGCACAGCTCGTCGTACATCTCGTCGCCATCGACCCTCGCGACCCAGCGCGCAATATTCGCCTCATATTGCCCGGCTTTGAATCATCCTACGCGACCCAGCCCTTCCTTCCGCACTACGTGCGCTCGTTTGCCGGCACGGAGACGCTGCGCTTCGGCGCGTGGTCGGACGCGCAGTTCGACACGCAATCGTCGGTCTGGCCATTGCGGCCGCGCGTCTCGCGCGTGACGCAAGCGATGCTCGCGGGTGTCGCGCCCGAGTACGAGATCGCGCTCGCGAATGCGACAGGCGCCGATCCTTGGTTCGTTCTCCCGGTGGGCGCGACGGATGCCTACGTCTTTGGGATCGCAGCGCTGGCTCACGGACTTCTCGACCCGCGCCTGCATCCGATATTCGAATATGGCGACCGCGTGTGGAGCGCCGGCTCGGCGGAAAACGCGTATGCGCGGATGGCTGCAAGAAACGAGCGTTTGCCCGGTGACGCGTCCACCACTGCGCTCGAGTGGTACGCCATGCGCTCGGTGCAGGTCTTCTCCGTCGTCGACAGCGCCTACGGCCGCGACGCGCGCGATGTCGCGCACGTCCTCTCGCTGCCGAGCGCGAACGGCGCAGTCGCGGCGCAGGCCGATCGAACCATTCTCACTTTCGCGCGCGCCGCACAGCACGCGCAGATGCTCGCAATCGCGGCCGATGATCAAACGGGTTTGGCAAACTCCGTCACGATCGCGACGAGTGTCGACGGTCCGCGTCAGATCTGGCAGCTGACATCCGACGATCGTCTTGTAGGCCTGGGCATGGCGTCGCGCGCGCCCGTTATTCCGCGGCCTGACCTCGCATTCGCCGCCGGGCCCGACATCACGCAGCCGACCCAAGACTCGAACCGGCGCACAATCTCGCGACCGTTCGTCAACACGCTCGCATTCGCGCACGCGGCTATCGCGCCGGCGCACCTTGCCGCACCTTCACTGGCCGGCGCGCTGAATTCAACCTCGATGGACGAGCTCACGTACCACAACGATCTCTTCCGCACCGGTTGGAACCGTAACGAGAGCATCCTCAACACCACGAACGTCGCCTCCAGCGGATTCGGGCATATCTTCACGTTGCCGGTCGATGGTGATGTCCTCGCTCAACCGCTCTATCTTCATCAGTATCCGCTGCCTGCCGGCCCGCGCGACATCGTCGTCGTCGTCACGGAACACGATTCGGTCTACGAGTTCGACGCCGACTCAAACGCGCTCATCAACCGCGCAAATCTCGGCACCTCGCAATCGAGTTCGGATGTCGGCTGCGAAGACATCCGGCCGGAGTACGGGATAACCTCCACCCCAGTCATCGATCGTACGCTCGGGCGCATCTATCTCGTCGCGCAGACCGAACCCAAGCCGTTTGTCTTCCATACCAAGCTGCATGCGCTGGATATCGCCACGCTGAAAGATCAAATCCCGCCGGTCGAAATCACGGCGTCGACCGTGCTCAGCAACGGCACCGTCATAAAGTTCATCGGGCAGAACCAGCAGAACCGCACGAGCTTGGCCGAAAGCGGCGGGTCCGTCTACGTCGGCATTGGATCGCATTGCGATAATAATCCGGGCAATATCGTGGGATGGATCCTGCGCTACGACGCGTCGCTCAATCAGACCGCCAAGTTTTCGACGGCCGAGGATACGGATTCGTATTTGCTGAGCAGCGTGTGGATGACCGGATTTGCGCCGGCCTTCGACGAGAAGGGCGACGTCTTCGTCGTGACCGGCAACGGTTCGTTCGATGCCGATCATGCGGGCGGCAAGAACTTCGGCGAGAGCGTGCTCAGGCTGCCGCCCGATATGTCCAAGGTCACGGACTATTTCGCGCCTGCAAACTGGAACGATCTCAACAACGGTGATGTGGACTTCGGATCGGGCGGCGTCATGCTGCTGCCGAGGCAGAACGCCGCTGTTCCGTTCACGGCGGTCGCACAGGGCAAGTACTCGACGCTGTACCTCCTCGATCGATCTCGTCTCGGCCACGTGAAATCGGGTGATGCGGGCGCGCTGCAGTCGATCCCCAATACGGGCAACGGCCTTTGGGGCGGACCGGCGTATTACAGCGGTCCCACCGGCCAGTTCGTCTACAGTCAGTCCGACAGTGCGCCGCTGCTCGCATTTTCGCTTGCGGTCAACGGCTCCGGCGTGCCGCAGCTCGCGCTCTCTTCGACCGGTACGAGTAACGCGGGATACGGCGGTTCGCTGCCGATCGTCTCGTCGGACGGCCAGCAGCCCGGCACGGCGATCGTCTGGCTGATCGATCGCAGCTCGCCTCTCAAACTCGAGGCGTACGATGCGACCGATGTCTCCAAGCTGCTGTTCCAGCAAGCCGCCGGCAGCTGGTCGAATCCGCAGAACAACGGCTTTTTGACGCCGCTCGTCGCGAACGGAAAAGTTTTCGTCCCGTCGACAAACCAAGTGCAGGTCTTCGGCCTCATCGGTTCTCGTTCGGTCTTTCCCGCGCCGAACGCAGCACCGTCCGCCGGCGTTGAGCGCCGATTGACCGGTATCGTCATGCGTGTGTCGGCGGACTCGCTAACGCTCCGGCTGCGGGATGGACGCCTCATCGTACTCGACATCGCGCCTGCGCGCGCCGCGCGTCATCTGGGCGTGCTGCCGCTCGGACGTGCGGTCGTCGTCTACGGTTGGATCGACAAGGCCGGCACGTTCCACGTCGCGAGCGTCGGTCACACGAGCCAAAACCCAGCGGCATGGTCGCCCGGTCTGTGAAGCGTTCGCTCGTCGTCATCGCGATGATCGGCATCGCTGCGGCGGCGTTTGCGCTTGCCTATGCGCATCGCGCAGGAGTAGCGCGCGCCCTCGGTCGCGTCGCGGGCGGCGAGCCCGCGCAGATCGCGATCGGCCGGCCGTTCCCGCCGGTCAATCTCGTCACGCCTGACAGTAAGCCGGTGGATTTTGCGCCGGAGCGGGGGCGCGTCACCTTCGTGAACGTTTTTGCGACGTGGTGTCCTCCGTGCCGTGCCGAAACTCCGGACCTCGTGCGCTTCGCGGCTGACGCCGCCAAACACGGCATCGCGGTCATCGGGATCGATCGCGCGGAGAGCGCGCGTCAGGTGGACGCATTCCGGAGACAGTATGGGATCAAGTATCCGTACCTTATCGACAGCGGACGCGATACGAAGACGGTGCTGGGTGCGCGCGCGATGCCGACGACGATCGTGGTCGACGCAGGCGGCATCGTCCGGGCAGATGTGACGGGCCCGCTCCAGTACGATGCGTTGGAACGCCTCGCCGCCGCCGCTTCACACTGACGATGTTCCCGGCGGGTCGTAGTAGGGCAAGCATCGTTTGCCCGGCGGACCGTAAAGGTCCGCCCTACATTTGCCCGGCGGACCATAAAGGTCCGCCCTACATTTAGCGGAGGGCGGCGCCGAAGCCGACGATAACCTCGTGCGGCGTCACATCGGCGGCCGCCGCGAGATCATCGAGCCGCACGCCGTCGGCCTCGCCCATCACGAGCGCATCGTCGCCGACGTTCAACACATCTCTGATCTCCGGCGGAACGAACACCATCGTGAAGTTCATGCCGATCGCGCCGGCTATCCGGCACGCCGCGCCGCGCAGCCGGACGACGCCGCTCGTCGAGCGTTTTCGAGGCATCCCATCCGCATACCCGAGCCGGAGCGTGGCGACGGCATCGCCAGGCTGAGCGACGTCGTGCCCGCCGTACCCGAGCGGCGTGGCGACGTCGAAGCGTTTGTACGCGACGACCGTCGCATGCACTTCGACGGCCGTTTTTAACTGCGTCGCTATCGACGCGTCGCCGAGCGAAGCCCCATACAGCCCGATGCCGATCCGCACCGCGTCGCCTCCGCAGCCCCACACGACTGGGCCCGTCGATCCGATGTGCGCGATCGGCACGGCAAGCCCGGCGAGCCGAAGCGAAGCGAGCGCTCCCGCAAACGCCACCGATTGATCGTGCAGCGACTCACGGCTTGCGACGTGCGTCCACGCGCCTTCCCAGTCGATGCCGTCAAGATCGGAAACCGCGGAAGCAAACGCTGGGGTCCGCCACGCCGGCACGCCGCTCCATCCGGTGCCCGTGTCGACCGCAACGTGCGCGCGGACGCGACCGCCTCTCCACTGCGCGATCGCCGATAGCGCGCGCGCAGCGCCGACGTCTTCAACCGTAGGGATCACGTTCAGGTGCACGGCGTCGGCGAGGACATCGCTCGGCGTGGTCGCGACGTGGACGAGCGGAACGTCCACTCCGGCGGCGCGCAAAGCGGACGCTTCATCCACGTCCACGATGGCCACACGGGGCGCGCCCGCTCGCACGCAGAGTTGCGCGACGGTCGCCGCACCCATGCGATATGCATCCGACTTCACCACGGGCCAGAGCATGCGCGGCGCGACGATGCGCCGCCACGCTTCGACGTTGCGTTCGATCGCAGACGAGTCCACCGTGAGACGCGGCTGCTTCAAAACGACTTTCTCGAGTCGAGGAGAATGGTCACGGGGCCATCGTTGACGAGCCGGACCTGCATGTCCGCGCCGAACTCGCCGGTGGCTACCGTCAGGCCTTCGCGGCGCAGCCGCGCCACGACGTTATCGAAGATCTCGCGCGCCGCTTCGCCGGGCGCCGCTTCGATAAAGGACGGACGCCGCCCGCGACGCGCGTCACCGTATAGCGTGAATTGCGAGACGGCGAGTATCGCGCCATCGACGTCGCGCAAGCCCAGATTCATGTCGCCGGACGCGTCGTCGAAGATGCGCAAGCCGGCGATCTTCGATGCCATGAGCTCGATGTCGGCGTCGCCGTCGTCGCGGGCGACGCCGATCAATGCAAGAAAACCGCGGCCTATCTCGCCGACGACCGTGCCGGAGACAGCGACGCTCGCGGAAGTGACGCGCTGGACGACCGCTCTCATCGCTGGGCTACGATCCGGCGCGCGCTTCCCGCTTCGTGACGCGATAGGCGTTGCGGACGTCGCGGACCTTCGAGACCTTTCCGAGGATGCGGCTCAAGTGATCGAGATCGCGGATCTCGAGGCTGCACGAAATCGTCGCGGTGCGGTCGCGTTTGACGCGGGCGGTGACCGACGTCGCGTTCGTCTTCTGCTCGGAAAGCACGGCCATGATGTCTTGCAGGAGTCCCGGGCGGTCGAGCGCCTCCACTTCGACGTCGACCTGGTGCGATTCGCGCGGCGCGGCGTCCCAGGCGACGTCGATGAGCCGCTCCGGCTGCGACATGATGTGACCGACGTTCGGGCAATCAACGCGGTGGACGGACACGCCTTTGCCCTGCGAGATAAATCCGAGGATCGGGTCGCCGGGCACCGGCATGCAGCATTTGGCAAAACGGACGAGCACGTCGCCGGCGCCGAGCACCGAGATGCCGGAGGCCGCTCGACGGACGCTTGGACGGCGCGCCGGAAGCACTGAGGATTTCAATCGCCCATCGAGCGAGATGACGTTTTGCTTGCGCGCTTCTTCGCGCAGCTTTGCGATGATCGACTGCAGCGAGAGATCGCCGAAACCGATCGCTGCCATGAGATCGTCGACTGACGCGTGATTCAGGCGCGACGCGAGCGCTGTCATGAAGGGTACCGTGGCGATCGAGCCGAGCTGCTGACGTGATACTTCGCGTTCGAATGCCTCACGCCCGGAACTGATATTTTCGTCGCGCCGGTTCTTGCGGAACCATTGCTTGATCTTGTGCTTCGCGCTCGACGTCTTGCAGATCGAGATCCAGTCGAGCGATGGCCCGGCGCTATTCTTGTTGACCATCACTTCGCAGATGTCGCCCGTGTGCAGCGTATAATCGAGCGGCACGATCTTGCCGTTCACTTTTGCGCCGACGCAATGATGGCCCACCGATGTGTGCACGTGGTACGCGAAATCGAGCGGCGTTGCTTCCACGCTGAGGCCCATGACGTCGCCCTTGGGCGTGAAGACGAAGACTTGGTTGTCGAAGAGATTGAGTTTGAGATGTTCCATGAACTCGCGGCTGTCGCGCATGTCTTCTTGCCATTCGAGCAGCGAGCGCAGCCATGAGAGCTTCTGATCGAGATCGTCGCCGCGGCCGCCCTCTTTGTAGCGCCAATGCGCGGCGATGCCATACTCGGACGTGCGATGCATCTCGCGAGTGCGGATCTGGATCTCCAGCGGATCGCCGCCCGGTCCGATCACGGTGGTGTGGATGGACTGATAGCCGTTTGTCTTCGGCATGGCGACATAGTCTTTGAAGCGGCCTGGAAGCGGCGTCCAAAGGCTGTGAACGATGCCTACCGCGCCGTAGCAATCGTGCACCGAGTCGACGACGATGCGGATCGCGATGAGATCGAAGATATCGGAGAATTCTTTGCCGCGTTGCAGCTTTTGATAGATGGAGAAAAAGTGCTTGGGTCGGCCGCTGATGTCCGCTTCGATCCCGCTTGCGGCGAATCGCTGCGACACCTGCTGCACGACCGTGTCGACGAGCTGCTCGCGCTCGTTGCGCCTTTTTGCGACCTTCTCGGCGATATCGCGATAGCCGGCGGCATCCAGGTAGCGCAACGCCAAATCCTCGAGATCCCACTTCATCTTATAGATGCCGAGACGGTGCGCGAGCGGCGCATATATCTCGAGGGTCTCCTGCGCGATGTCGTGCTGCTTGGCGGGAGGCAGGCTATGCAGCGTCCGCATGTTATGCAGGCGGTCTGCCAGTTTGATGATGATGACGCGGATGTCTTTGGCCATCGAGAGGAACATCTTGCGCAGGTTCTCGACCTGGATATCCTCTTTGGATTGGTAGGGGATTTTCGTGAGCTTCGTGAGGCCGTCGACGAGCCCGGCGATCTCAGGTCCAAAGCGCCGTTCGACTTCTTCTAACGGGATCGTCGTGTCTTCGACCACATCGTGGAGCAAGCTCGCGGCTATCGAGGCCGGGTCCATTTCGAGGTCCGCGAGGATCGTGGCCACTTCGAGGGGATGGGAGATAAAGGTTTCGCCGCTGGCGCGTGTCTGGCCGTGGTGGGCGGAGAGCGCGAAGGTGTACACACCTTCGAGCCAGGCGGCGTCGAGGTTCGGCTGGTACGATTTCACCCGCTCGAGCAGGTGCGAAAAATCGGAAGCCATGGCGTTCGGGTTCTAGTTATTCGATTACGCGAAGAACCCCTCGCCGGGAAGATGAAGGGGCCGACGTCAGTCGGCCCCTTCAGACCTGATTAACTGCAGCCGTTTGTCGTGAGCAGCACGTAGCCGGTATCCGGGAGGATCGATAGCGGGCTCTTGACCTGGCCGCCCTCGATGCTCGTATACGACGACTTTGGAAGCTTCACCACGTAGGTCTTCTTGGCGCTTACATTGACTACAGCGAGCGCACCGCTGTATTTGCGGAAGAAGACATCCTCGCCGGTGAAAGGCGGATCCGACGGGCCCCCGTACATCGGCGCACACGCCGTGCCCACCGCCGCATGATATTGCGGATAGTAGTTCTCTTTGCCGTACATCGAATTGCTGCCGACGTAGAGCGCCGCGGCTTGCTCTTTGCCCATCAGATACGTGGCGATCGAATAATCGAGTTGCGGGATTGTCGGCGGCTGGTGTTGCCGATTCCAGTCGTCCGCCACGAGGGTGCCTTCGCCGAGCGATTGCGCGTATTCCATCCAGCCGACGGCGTTGACGAGACCATGGTCCGACACGTAGCCGCCCCAGTCCGCGAATCCCGACTCGTTTAACACGATGTCCGCGTTGCCGATGATCGCGCGTTCACCAGGGTCTCCGCCCACACCGTTGACCGGCGCGACATACCCGTTCACGGCCGTGTTGATGGCGAGCGCGAGCGGACGCGAATAGGTCCGCGGATTGTGCAATGCCGCGTGCGCCGACGTCACCCATCCGATCGCGGCCGTCGCCCACGCCGGATCCGATTTCGCGCCGGAAAATTTCTGCACCCAGACGGTGTGATTCGCTTGCCAGACGCCGCAGCCGCCGTGGCCGGAATCGACATGGCCGGTGTTGTTGTCGAGCGAGACGATATCCGCGGCAACCCCGTTGTAGCCGTTCGCCTCCGCAAAGCCGCCCAGCAGCGACATCTGATACTTGATCACCGCCGGATTTGAGATGTCGAGCGGCACGCCGGAAAGTCCGCCCACATAGGCGATCGTGGAACGATCGCATTCATACAAGATCCAGTCCGGATGATTCGCAAGCCACCATGAAGTCGGTTCGTTGAGCCCGCTGCCGGTGGCGTCGGTGTCGAACGGCGTGTAGATCAGCGCGTTGAGGTTGACGTTGTTCGTGTGCCACGCGACCGCCATACTCGGTGTGCGCACGCCCCATACCGACGCGTAGCGCGAGCCGTCAGCGATGCCCTGACCGATGGTGATCATGTTGCCGTGGTCTTGGTCGAAGATCTGAAGTGCATGGATGCCGACCGTCGTGTCGGGGAAGAAACCCTGACCGTGCGGGGGCGGTTGGTGCGGCGGTCCCCCCATCGGCGGGTTCGATTCCGGTACTTGCCCGATCACGAACTGCGACGCCGCCGACTGTGTCGCACTACCCGGTACGGTGAGCCCGAGCACGTTTGCCGCGCCGTGCCCGCCGCAGCCGCTCAGTGAGACGAGGGCCGCGCCGGCGAGCAGGGCGGCGTTCCTCTTCAACGATAGCCGAATATTCAAGTCGTTTCCCCAAACAACGAGATGCGCTTTTTCTAAGCGCAGCCTCATTATATGGAGACGGCTACTCAGCTACGTTGACGGCCCTCACAATCGAGGGTGCGTTGGATAGAACAGTGTCCTCGCTTACGAACACCCGCCCGGGCTCAAGAGGACGAGCCCGGAATTGGGTCCGATGGTGACCGGGCTCCGCACGGTGCCGCCCTCGATGTTCGTGTACTGCGGTTTGGGCAGTTTGACTTGGAACTGCTTGTGCTGGTCGACGTTGACGATCGAAAGGCCGCCGCTGTACACCCGCAGGTACACCCGCTCGCCCTTGAACTTCTGATCGTTGGGGCCGCCGTACATCGGGGCGCACGCCTTCCCGATCGAAGCGGTGTACTGATGATAGTAGTTCTGCGCGCCGTACATGTCGTTCTTGCCGATGTACAGTGCGGAGGCTTGTTCTTTCCCCATCAGGTACGTGGCCAGCGAATAGTCGACTTCATGCGTGGTCGGCACGCTCTTCTGCAGATTCCAATCGTCGGCCAAGATAAACGCCTTGCTTTGGGACTGCACGTACTCCGCCCAATGCACGACGTTGTTGAAACCTGTGTCGCCGACGTAGTTCCCCCAAATCGAGAAACCGGCTTCATCCAACACGATGTCCACGTTGTCGAAGAGACTGCGGACGTTCGGGTCGCCGCCCGCGCCGTTGACCGGGCCGGCATAGGATACGGGGCTTGTATTCACCGCGAGCGCCAGCGGCGTTGCGAACGAATGATGCAGCGCCGAGCTCAGCGTTTTCGCCCAGGAGATAAGCGCGGCGTCCCAGAGCGGGTCGGTTGATTGGCCTGAAAAACGCTGGACCCACTTCGTGTGATTGTTCTTCCAAACACCGCATCCGCCGCGTCCGCGCTGGGGATTACCGGTGTTGTTGGTCATGTCGACGATATCAGCTGCGAGGCCGCTATATTGGTTCGCAATAGCGTAGGAGCCGAGCGTGGCAGACTGATATGCGGCAACGGCGGGATTTGCGAAATCAAGCGGCACTTCTGGAAGTCCGCTCACGTATGCGACCGTCGTGCGATCGCACTCGTAAAGGATCCAATCCGGATGGGTCGCCTTCCACCAACTCAGACCGTGCCCGAGATCCGGTGAATCGGTGTCGAACGGGGTGTAGAGAAGCGGACTAAGGCCGGCGTTGCGCGTCTGCCACGCGATCGCGGTCGCGCTGCGATTGCCCCAGACGGCGCCGTATCGATTGCCGCTATCGGCAGCTTCGGGTACGCTGATGATGTTATTTCTGTCCTGGTCGAAGATCTGGATCGCGTGGAAACCGTCGGTCGTATCTTCGAAGTACGGACTCTTCGCGTACATCGTCGGACCGCCGCCGGGCCCGACCGATCCGTCGATCGGCGCGGTGGTGAGCCACGGCTCGGGTGCGAGCGCGCTGTGACCGCACGCGGATACCGCCGACGTTATACAGCCGGCGGCGGCGAGCATCGCAATGCGAACAAAAATCTTTTTCAAGGTGATCAGTCGTAGCCCCCCAAGTGCCGCGATCGTCATCTCACAACAAGATTCTCGCGCCGGATATTCCCGGCGGTCGAACCTGATGAAATGATTTGTCGCTTGGGGAAGAGTGCCTGCCGCCCTTTGGTCCTATGGGTCCGATTTTATTTCTTTTTCGCGCGCAGTTTCCGGTATGCGGCATACAATGCGGAAGTGCGCTCGAACGTTTTGTACGCGACGGAAAATGCACCGAGGCCTTCCTTGAATCGCTTGACGCCGGGAAGACCTTCACTCGAGCCGAGGTTGTACCAACGAACCCCTCGCTCGGCGGCTCGTCGGATGAGTGCTACATTAAGCGCGTTGCTCGGACGCAGCGTCGCTTGCTCGGAGAGCATCGCGGCGCTCCAGAACATGAGCTCCTCGGATCCGAACAACACGACGCCGCCGGCGATCGGCGCATTTTCGAATCGTGCAAACCATATTTCAACGTCCGGTCCGCCGTACTCCACGACCGCGCGCAAAAGCGCTTTGGAAAAACTCGGTCTCCCGCGCTCCCATCGCGCGGCCGCGGCGGTCAGCATCGCGTAGTACTCGTCCACGGCCGAGACCGGGTCGGCAACGCGCGCGCACACGACGCCGCGCCGTTCGGCCTGACCTGCCATGCGGCGCACGACACCTTCCATTCGGTCGATGGCCGCTTCTGCGCCGCCCGAGACATCGATCAACGACGTTTCGCGCGCCCGGTTCTCGCAGTCTGAAATATCGATGTCGGCGTAGGCTGCGGGCCACGGCGTGATTCGGCACCGCTGGCCAAGGCGTCGAACGATCGCTCGGAACGCTTCAGTGGCGCGCTCCGGTGTTGCGAGCGCGCCGCCGCGCTCGCGCGCGATCGTGTACGTTTCGAGCGGCAAGCCGCTGTACTCCGTCCAACCGAGCCGGCCGCGTTCGGCGACGAGCGGCACGTCCACGAAAGTGCCATCCGCGAATTCACAGCGGGCCGGTGACACTTTGAAACGCGGGTCCGCCGATGCGAGCGCTCGAGCCCAACCCGGACGCGCGAAGAATGTCGGCGCCGGCGAAGCGGCATCGGACGCTTGCCACTCTTCCATCGGCACGCGCGTGATTCGCCGGACCGCGTTTTCGCCGCGCCCGGACGCCGCACCGATCATGCGCTTAGTACTCGACGAACGAGCGAACGTCCACGCCGGGCAGTTTGGCGCGGCCGCCCAATTCTTTCAGTTCGACCAAAAAGGCGAAGCCCAAAACGTGCGCGCCAAATTTTCTCAAAAGCTGCGCGGTCGCAGCAGCCGTTCCGCCGGTCGCGAGTAAGTCGTCGACGACGAGTACTCGTTCGCCGTTCGCAAGCGCGTCGGCGTGCATTTCCAGCGTATTGGTCCCATACTCGAGCTCGTAGTCGACGTTGATCTTCTCGTAGGGCAGTTTGCCCGGTTTGCGTACCGGGATGAATCCGGCGCCGAGCTTGTACGCGATCGGCGCGCCGAAGATATAACCGCGCGCCTCGATCGCCACCACGTAGTCGACCTTCGCATTCGCGTAGTTCGCGGCCATGAGATCGACTGCTGAGCGAAATGCAACCTTATCCTTTAAGAGCGGCGTGACGTCGCGGAACAAAATGCCGGGAATGGGAAAATCCGGTATCGATCGGATGAGCGCTTTCAGCTCGCTTGCGTCCAAGATCATTCCTCGTCGGTTGGCGGCGCTGACACGCCGGGCCGGTACGGAGCCGGCGCGTCGAGCGGATCCGCCGACGCAGGCTTCACGACGTCGTCGTTCGTGACTGGGCGCGACGCTTTGTCTTTCGCGAGCGCAGCGCGGATCGCAAGGTCGCGCGTCAAGGCTTCGTTCTCTCGGCGCATCCCGGCCGCGACCATCCCTGGATAGATGAAGAATAAGATGATGACGTGCAGCGCGACGGCGACCCACTGGCGATCCATCACGGAGAGCGCGCCGTCTGCCGCGTACGCAAGCATGCCGAGCGCGAATGCCCATGTCTTTCCCGTACCAGCGAACCATCCGATGAAGACGATGAAGGTGACCGCTATCGCGAGAGCGCCGACACTGTTGCCGGCACGCGCCGCAGCCGTCAGGGGCGATTGGAGGACGCCGAAGCTCAAAGCTCCCGCCCAGGTCTGGCCGTACGCGCGGAGCACGGCCGCTGCGACCGCGAACGCGGCCGCCCAGTAAAACCAGACGGCGCCGGCGCGCCACCGCATTTCAAGGGTGCTTTGCACGCTCGGGCGTTCGCCGCATCCGTGGCGGCGTCCTTATCTCTACCTGGGCCCTCCCCACGCCTTGACGGCTTCTTCGCGCAACGTGAACGCGCCGGCACTGTAGCGCGCTTGCGGAGGGCTTTGTCATGGATGCGATCGCCGTAGGTCAGACCACTCGTCACCATGTCGTTTTCGGCGTCTATCGAGACGGCGATAACAATCTCGACGCCGCGCAGGAACGCAACGTCACCGATTTCATCAAGACCACCGCCGCCAATCCCGATCTCAAGGCCGTCGTCGAAGATACCACGTCGATGCCGCGCACGCCGTTCGGGGCGGGAGACCTTCGAACCGAGTCATCGATCATCCAATCTGGTACGCAGCACATCACGCGCGTCACAGCTCCCAAGGATATGTCCAGCCGCCAGACGCTCACCGCATTTGTCCAGCGGACTCTTGAGGCAAGGGCATCCGATCCCGCATTCGCGCATTCCGACGTCTGGCTCGACCTTGTCGATCACGGCGGGGGCGACGGCGGCGGCCTTCAGGCGGACGAGAGCGGCGGTTTCATGTCAATCGAAGATATCGCGGGCGCTATCCGCGACGGCCGCGCCGCCTTTGCGCGCTCGCATCCTGGAGCCGATGATTCTGTTCAGGGCGTCGTCGCCAACCAATGTCTTATGGCTTCGCTTGGGTTCGCAGAGGGATACTACACAAAGCAACCCAAACGTCCGGTTTCCCGCGATAGGGGACGCGATAGTTGAAAGCTCGACGCAGAACCTACTCAGCGATATCTGAGAAAATTGAATCATCTACAGCGGGCTCAATGGAGCCGCCACCTATGTCGTCACCGTAATATTGATCAGAGTCATCACCTGGATTAAATTGATCCTCCAACTCAGCGATTTTGTCGTCTATCATGGCTCTAGCCGAGTCGATTTCCTTCGTTACTTTAGGATCAGCAAAACCCATCTCCTCGACTACTTCTAGTGAGCGATATAGTGAAGAGTAATGCTCCTCAGGGTTGGTTCCAGAATCCCAATTCGCTTCAAATAAATCAATATATTCGTCAAAACGGTTAAAATACTCTGATCGAATGAATCCGCGAATGTCCGACCGCTCGTCGTCGGTCAACACCTGAGTTATCATCTCATCAGCCATCGGCTCGAGGTCGCCGGCCTCAATTGTTGCTTCGAAGTTCTTGACGAACGCTGTGCGGACGTCCTCGGGCAGTAAGTCCAAAGCCGCAAGGTGCACAACGAGTTTCCCGAGTGGAAGGTAGATTGCGTATGCGTTCGGCGGCCAAAGCTTCGCGAAGAAATCCGGATACGCTTGTAGGAAGCGCTCGTTAAAGCTTCGATCACATCTGGTCATCAAGAATGAGGCAACCTTTTCGGTATTTAGAGTTCCGAGGCGCTCGACGACGGAATCGTAGCGATGTCTCGGAACCGAAACTTTTGCCCCAAGTATGGAAACGGCGCCGCACACGACTTCCTCGACGAGTTGGTCGATGGGTGTGCCAGCAATATAGATATCGACAAGTTCTGCGCTATTGGCTACGAAGATCGCGAAGGCATCTCGGACTGTCGGATGCTGAAATGCCCAATATTTCGACCCATCGGCTGTTACCAGCTTTACAAGACTGTTCTTTAGCGCCTCCATCGCGACGTAGACGCTACTTTCGTTAGATCCCAACCGTTTGATAGCATTCTTAGATGCATCTGTTAACTCGATGGGACTTGGCAATCGATTGCCCGACATAAACACAATTGCGAGCGCTGCGCGGGTATGGCTGTCCGCAGTTTGAATGATCTCCAGCAACATTGGTAAAGGATTCTCGACATAGTGACGAACGGCGGCTTGAGTGAATTGCAAATTCTGAGTAAGCGCAGGGTTGCCGAGTCGTCGGGCCGTCTCCGGTAAGAACCACTTATTCTCCGCAACGCCGCGCAGGAACGGTTGGATTTGTTTCTTATATGTTTTCGACTGACCGCCAAGTTTGATGTGATTGTAAAGAATCTGAGATTTCTCTGCGAGCGAAAGATTGCGTACCTGTATTACGACTTGCGAGTCCCTAAACAATGGAAAGGCGTCTATTTTTAGGTCTAGTACCGCTCGCTGGTATATGTATGTGCGCGACGTAAGAAGTACTCTCGCGCCCTTAGTAAGTGCCGCTCTCATGTGAGGAATAATACGATTCCAGTGGTCTGCAACAGATAGCTGGTATTGGGTTGTACCAAAGGCGTCATCAAACCAAAACAACTGCTCGGGTTCGTGCGGATTCCAATGATCCTTAAACTCTTCTGGAGAGGTCAATTTCAATGGACGTGCTCGCCATAAATCAATTGCAGCAACGCTTAGCCCGGCTGCGATCGTAGACTTGCCAGTCGCGGGATCTCCAAGAAGAAGCACAAAACCCTCATCAATTAGCGCTTCTGCCGCTTTTTGCTGAGCTTGCGTTACCACAAGCTTCGAAAGGTCGGGCCCCATAGACGTTAGGATTTCCAGGGCTTGATCGTAGTCTCTCTCATCGAGAATTTGGCTGAGGTCTCCTAGACCGTAAAGTCGTGGTACGAGCGCGCGTAATCTCTTGTCTTGTGCAATTTGGAGGTTGATCCAGTCCGCTCCATATATTGAGAAATCGTTTATGCCTGCAATGCTTAGAAACTCAACCCTAATTCTGGCTTCAGATTTTGCCGTACATCTTGCGTTGGTCATCAATATGTATGAGTCAGCTAGTCCATTGGCAGCTAGTCGTGCCGCCTTTCCAATTTCGTCCTTCAGGTCTGAAAGCGAAATGAGAGAATCCGCGATTGAAGTGGACTTACATTGGACTACAGTTAAGGCGTTTGGTGGTTCGCCGCGGAATGTCGCGTCGCGGCCCTCGTCATGTGTCGCGGCGAATGTTTGAACGGGTCGATTAAGAACGGTTTGTAGAATTGTCGCGCACAGATCTTGGAAGGCCTTCCACCCAAGCGAATGCAGATTGAAGTCGGCTGAAGGTGACCCAACTACGCGTGACTTGCGAGAATCGTTCGAGTCTTGTTGCATATCTTGTCTTGCCTAACCGCGTAACGATGCCGAACCACCTTAATCGGACCGCGCCGCTGGAAAGTGAAAAATGCCCTTCTGCACGAGCTCGTACTCTGAGCGTGTCATTCTTCCCAGTATCACAGGTGATTCGACGTCGATGTCCCTAACCGTCGAATAAATGCCAACTGGTCCATAGTTGTCTCGGACCAGAACGGTTACAGAAGTACCCGCCTCGTGCGCGAAATAGACGGGAGCTTCTATCTCTACCGGCCTGGTGTACCGTCGCCGGTGATAGTCCTCGACGTGCAGAAGCGCCTCAAACGCAGCGACACTTCTATTTACTCTGGACATCACAGTTATCACAGGCATCTCCGTTCTCATTCCTGGCAATCTCACTTTATCACCCACAATCGTGTAGTTGGAGTGAAAAACTGCGTTTCGCAAGTTTGCGTTCCAGGACTCTCTGAACGGTCTTAGTGCTGCCCTATGGATCGGGTCCGAGGTTAGCTGTCGGAGTTGTTGTATCTTTCGGCCGGGAGACAGCTCAGCTCCGTCGCCATCGCGCTCAAAAACTAGGGTTCGGTGAGGGTGGCCCGAAGCGATGTGAATCAAATCAGCTACAACTTGATACGGGTAGTATGATTCGACAATATGGCCGTAAAGCCAGAGCCCAATGGTAACTTCAAGATCATAGTTTGGCAGCGACGCGTGGAGAGCGATAATTTTGGGAAAGATTCGTTTTGTCGTTTCAAACGGGTCGGAGTAGAGATCGCGTTCCTTGTGTACAAGCGCCAGGATGAAGTCGAATTCAGATTTAGCCTTCGCTGCCTCAAATAGTCTGTTGAAGGCTGTCAAGTACCGCGGCAGATCACGTGAATAAATCGGATTGAAAGTCAACGGGAGCGGCTCGGCGAACGACCACTCACCATCATCGGATATTGTCCACTTAATGTTCACGTGGCGCTCTCGGGACTAAACGGTCGTAAATCTAGCGACGAAGACTAGTTCCAATCCAGGTTAACAAGGTATCTTCCAACCACGCGACGGCCTTCGCTAAGGGCGAAAGTCCCGGCCGCTCCGAGAAGTCATGTTCCGGAGCTGGAAACTTTGGGGCACCACGATCAACTCCGGGAGCATGTGTCAGAAAATCAGTATATTCTCTGTTTTTCTCCTGAGAGAAACCCCGCAACACAGCGATTGCCAAGACTAACACCAAGGCAGGCACATAGTTCCGCGCCATGTTGTAAAAACATGATTGCCCTGCGAGCGCCGGAAAAACAAAATAGAACGTTACGACGATGAGCGCCGTGACAAGCAGAAACAGTAGTAAACTGCGCATGAACGTTATGGGCTTGTTTGTTGGCCTGTGAGTCTTGAAGTACCATTGAATGTTCCGGTCGTCGTCATCACTCAAGAATTGGCGCTCGATGTTCGCGATCACGACAAGGTTTCTGTTATACCAGAATGATGCGTCCAAGACAACCTGGATTGCCCATGTTACAAGGACAATGTAAAGTGACGCGACGATCCAAGTTGGTAACACATCGGAATGAATAGCCGACGTGGCAACGGCGAGCAGCGAGGCCGCAAAAATTGACACGGCTTGCCATGCAAGCCCGAAGTGGCGACCGATCTCGGCGTTATACGTGTCGTACACCTTGAGCAGGAACTCACTTCGATGAGATCGTGGGTCGTCAAGAGACACGGTAGTCGTCCCAAAGTTCATTAATGCTGCGCATGGATTCCAATATGCATCGAACGTAGCCCCCGCGGGGATGTCGTTGAAAACCTCGGCCGTCAAAGTATTTGCCAAAGGCCGCATCAATTGTAATAGAGTTGCAATCGAAGCTAACTACGTCCATTGACTGAGCCATTTGACGCTGCGCAAGCGGTCGCCCACCCAGCAAATGAACTGGGGCGCTCAAAAATTGATCCGTCGGAGTAAGCGTCTTCCCATAGCCTGATGGCATACTGAAGCCCAAGACGTGGCGGCGATGAGAAATGCTGGGCCGAATCACATTAAATTGTCTGATTTTGGGCACAACGATAACCCATGACGCATACTCGCGCAGTTTCTGAGCCTGCTCCTTTAGTTCGGAAAGCCTGCGTACATCATCGAGGTCTCGCGCGACCGTGAACAACGGACAATGCAGCTTGACCGCTCGTAGGTGCCGATCAAAATCGTAGTTTTCCCAGTCGACATCGATCATGCCGACCGATTCCACTCCCCTCAAATCTCTTAAGTTCGTGTATCGCGCACCAGGCAGCCATCCCAGTCGTCGAGCCTTCCTGGCAATCTCTTTACCGTAGCAAATGATCTTGTAGACGCTTTTGAGGCTCACGGCCACCCAATCCGGCGAGAGCAAAACGGAAATATCGACTGTGTAAGAATTCTTCTAATCGACTTGTGGCGACTCACCATTAAGGTCACAATTGACCGGCGTCTCACAGACTTTTGCGTCATTTGGCTTCCTGTTGCCTCCGGCGCGCGCGTTTTTCACCGAGCCGTCGCCGATTGCTCGCAGCAATCTTTGCGCCTCGAATTTCAGCTGCCCTGCCTCCATGCCCCGGACTCAACCCCTGCGCCCTCATCTCGGACAGCTTTGCTTGAGCCGCCTTGATCGGCTGCCGAATCTCAACCGTGTGCCGTAGATAGCACCGGCGACCGCAGAACTTAAGACATTTCTTGTGGAGCGGCTGTTGACAATAGCCGCAATTCGCTGCCGAAACCGCTTCGGGAGCTAGAGTACTTCGCTTGCCTCCGAACCGCTGAAGTCTGTACGGAATCTCCACTTTCCGAAGCTGCGTCACATACTGACTCGCGAGATCCATCGCCGGACCCCGCATCTTCGGCATGAGATTTTGCGCTAGCGATTTGGCGAAATCCGGGTCGAGTCGCACGACGCCATCCCGAAGCTCATGGAACATGTACGGACGCAAACCAGCTTTCGAGATCAGCTCTAAAGCCGACAGATCCACTTTGGCGCGCAGCGGTTCGACAAAATCGAAGATGAACGACTCCCGAAGCCGGTCATCGACGTGGAGTAGCCCCAGATCGGGGTCCAGGCCGTGGGCGACGCATGCGATCCGCGCCTCGACCTCTAGTAGCGTATAGCTGTAGTTCAGAATAGCATTGAACGGGTCGCGAGCATCCCGCACCTGGCTCCGACTGCCCGTATCTCGCGCGCAAATGGCTCGCCAATGCGCCGGAATGCGCTTTTGGGTCCACAGGGGCCACGGAAGGGCTCTTCCCGTCAGAAAACGCCAATACGACTTAGCCGCAGTCCCTTCGAGGGCTAAGAAGCCGTCGAGGGTATTGCAAGTCGATAGGGCCGCCTCGCAAAAACGAATCTCTTCGCCCAAAGCTTTGACTAGAATTTCGGGGCTAGGATTTGCGCTAATTTTGGCGTTAATTTTGTCCACCGTTATCGAGGCAAGTGCAAAAAGCGTCTCGATTTGTGAGGAAAATTTTCGTCTTAGGAGCCACCGGCAAAGATCCACTCCAAAATCCGTTGCTCCGGCTATCGCTTGCTTTCGCTTAATCGGGCCATCGTGAGGAGCGTCTGGAATGAGACAGTTTATGAGACGACTGTCGGAGCCGACTATCGCGACCGAAATTCCCATGCGGTTGCACCAGTCGAGTGCCCCGATAGTGATAACCCCGGCGGGTGCGCGAACAACTAACCGATCAATAGCGCACTTGCCTCGTGGGAAGTGAATTTCGCGACCGGATCCTTCGCTCGGGAAGCCATCGCAGATTATCAGGTGACCTTGATCAACTTTGATTTCGGCGACGTATCCTTCGACGACGAGGATTTCGCTTTCCCTTGGCGTTGGTTGCGCTCGCTCGATCATGTCGCAGCCTTTCTGCTTTGGTCATACTAGTTAGCATTCCAGCGAGATTCGAAAGGATAGACAGCGCAGTTGGCGATGATCCGCCGCGAAGTTCATTAAGCACCGGCAGCGCGTTGGGATTAGAGCGCGACTCCAGAATGGTTACCAAAATGAAAACTTTGAGGAGACCCCGGAAATCCTCGCTGAGGACGATGCTATTGAGCTTTGTGACCTTTGCATCCGACAAGGCTCGCCTAACTTGGTCGAGACCCAATCGCAACGTTTCGTTTAACGACGGTCCGATCCGAAGCGCACTCTGGAGGTCGTCATGCGTCGCGCGGACTACCGCGTTGAAAAGACTGTTCTGCGATTCATCTCTTGTAAACCACGGTATCATCGGCCGAAGCATAAACACAACCGCTCTTGCCACGGTGGCAATCTCGGAACGAGTCATGCCAAGCCGCCCCCTCTCGCGGTCATAAAGAACCAGAAACGCTTGGAGGGCCGACTGAAGGTCGAGTTCTAGCTCATGTGGATCGAGTTGCAAGTAGATCTGACCCAAAATTGCCACTAAAAGAGTTTCCAGCGACTCACGCCAGTCAAGGTATCGAGGTTCCGTTCGAACGCCTTTCAACATTTTACGCGACAGGGACTTCGCGGACCGTTTAATGTCTTCGAGTGTGTAGGATTTGGACCCGGGCAAATGCGTCTGACGAATTAGCGCCCGGTGCACGAGGCCGAAGAAGTGGCTCAACCTCGTCCGCAGCTCTGTCCTGACAAGCTCCCAGGGGATATCTCGATCCCCGATAATAGCGAGTTCCAGGGCAAGGGCACCCAACCGAAATCTTCCTTTGAGCTGAGCCTTGACCGTGAGTAGCTTAATCAACCTCCGTTCGTCGCTTGCGGTCATTCCATAGGTCTTTGTGCCAGGGATACGCTTGAGCGGCGGCACCACGTTGCCGTCGCGCAGCGTCTTCCATATGGACGGAGTGAGCGACACGCCGCGGCTTCGAAGTCTTGTGATGACTTCACCCAACGAGTGTGACTGCGTGTCCATCTATAAGAATACGACTAAGCCGAATTTTGCTCCCGTCGAACTTGTCACAGAAGCACGCAAAATTACAAGGGTCAAACTTCGAGAATCGTAATTTGACTTGTTGCGCCATAAGGAGGGCGCAACGATGCAACGACGATTCAAATCGCACAATGCCAGCCGCATACGGCTCACAGCGCTCAGTACGAGCCAGGAGATGCGTTATAGAAGCAGCCTGGATGCAATCAAGCTTATCCGTGAAGGGAATGCAAAGTCGTTGACCCAGGCTGCTCGCGAATCTGGAACGACGGTACCGACGGTGCTGCGATACGCTCGATCAGCCATCGTTCGGCAGCGCGGCAGGTACGGCGTTCGCCATAGTGATCGCCTCCGTCGCGAGCTTGTCTTTTACGCTCCGACCGGCAGGACAACGCTGGTGACACACAGCTCGCGTCAGGCGACGGAGATCGCCAAATACCATAACGCCGTGAAAGCGTTTGTTAGCCACGGCGACTTCGGTGCGCTAAAGGAATTTCGAAACAAGTCCATCGCCGTCCACGGAAAGCGTTACGAATTTCTTACCGATACTCGCATCTTGAACCGGCTTGCTCGCGCGGGCGAGTTGAGCGTTCTTGAAATCTATAGCTCCGTCGGAAACAACTGAGATGGATCATAATAAAGAAATCGAGCGGCTCATTCGGACCGAGAAGCGACTTCAAATCCTCAAAGCCGACACGCCGCGTTGTAGCATCTGTGGTTACGATAAGCCGCGCTCACTTGAGCGGCACCATATCGCAGGCCACAATAACAGCGAAACCACAGTCTGGTTGTGTCGTAACTGCCATGACGAGATCAGCGATCGACAGGAAGATCTTGATCCTGATTTGCGTTCGAACACGAACCAGGATCCGCTCTTGAGACAAGCGGCAATGCTGCAAGGCGGCGCAATGCTCTTGCTCGTGCTGCTGATCGCGTTTCTTGCTTGGAGTGCCTGGGATGTGAAGGCGTCCGCGGACTTGACAGCTGCCTACGGCGAGAATTGGTATCGCGTTATCGCAGAGCCCGCACCTCGATGATCCGCGTGTCTTCAACTGCTGTAAGGGCGTGGGTTCATCCGGACCCGCGCCCCGAGGACCGCTATCAACACGGTACGATAACGACGGTGCCATTCCGCAGCCGCCCATTTGGCCAGCGCGCTCTCGTCTGGGATACCGAAACCTCGACGGACAGAAAGCAGAAATTGCTCTATGGATTCTTCGCTCTCTACGAAGACGGACAAAAGGTTCTTGACGGGGTTTTCTGCCCAGATGACCTGCGCCCACAAGATCGACAGATCGTCGAAGAGTTCGCAAAGAAAAACGAAATCGAAATTATGACCTTGACGGAGTTTGTCGAAAAGGTGCTCTACCCGGAATGTTACCAGCTTGGCTCGCTCTGCGTCGGGTTCAACCTTCCGTTTGATATCTCACGTATCGCCCTCGGTGTAACGACTGGCACCGGGAGAAACCGCAAGCGATTCATGTTCACCCTCTCCAACCGGATACGCTGGCCACGTATCGGCATTGAGCCGATCTCTGGGAAAGCCGCGTTCATCCGGTTCGCCTTCAAGAAGTTCCCCGCAAAATGGGAGCGTCCGATGTTCGCAGGCCGCTTCCTTGACTTGAGTACGCTCGTCACCGCGCTGACCGGTGAGCGACACACATTGCGCTCGGCGGGCCGACGATTTTGCGCGTCCATAATCAAATCAAAGACAGAGGATCTTGGAAAGGTGACGCCCGACGCACTTCGATACGCGCACATAGACGTCGAAGCGACGTGGGCACTATATGAACGACTTCGAGACGAATACCTGATGCATCCGTTCGCCTCCCTTGAAAATGAACTCCATCAATCCGAATCCACGCTGCCGATAACGCGCCTCTACTCGACGGCAAGCGTCAGCAAGAAGTACTTGAGCCTGATGGGCTATCAACCGTTGCTCGAAACGCAGCCCAAGTTCGACCTCAAGTACTTCGGCTACGCGAGCAGCGCGTATTTCGGTGGACGCGCAGAGGCTCGTGTTCGCCGTGTCGATGTGCCAGTGACGGTCGTAGACTTTACGTCCATGTACCCTACGGTCTTTCAGCTCCAAAATCTCCAAGCGTTGATCGAAGCAAAGAAACTTCGACCTCGCCAATGCACTCGTAAAGCGCGCGAGTTGCTAAATCGAATTACCATCAACCGACTCTTCGACCCAAAGACCTGGCCGCTCTTACGGATGCTCGTGCGAGTCAAGGCCGATGGCGACATTTTGCCGGTGCGCTTTCGCTTGAATTCCGACCAACCGTATGCGATCAGCGTGACCCACCTTACGAGCCACAAGCTTCGGTGGCATTGTCTTGCCGATGTCGTGCAGGCGAGACTTCTCGGCAACACGACACCGGAGATCGTCGAAGCGGTTGAATTCGTTCCCAAGGGGAGGCAGAGTCTGCATCCAGTGCGCTTGCGCGGACAGGCCACGTTGGATCCTGACGATCAGATATTCAAGACGGTCGTGGAAGAACGCCAAAAGGCAAAGCGCGCAAATCAAGACGGGTCAGATGAAAACCTGGGCAGGCTTGATAAAGCTCTCAAAGAGTTCGCGGCTGGGGCATCGTACGGAATCAACTTCGAGGTCAATGTCACGCCGTCGCCGGCGGAATCGACGCCCACCGGTGACGTCTACTCGGACGACCAATTTCATTCCAAGAATATCAAAGACGAGCGTCCGGGTCGATTTTGCAACCCGATAGTTGCGTCGTTCGTTACCGCTGGATCGCGCCTCATGCTCGCCATGGCAGAATGTCGGGTCAACGCTGCCGGGGGCTGTTTCGCCTTCTGTGACACCGATAGTCTAGCAATCGTATCGGGTGACGATTGCCCGGTTGACATTCCGTGCATTTCGCAAAATCAAGTCGGCGAAATCATTCAAGAATTCAACTGTTTGAATCCATACGATCCTCGACTAGTGCCCAATTTGTTGAAAATTGAGCACGAAAATGTCCGCTGCTGGGTCATCTCTGCCAAGCGATACGTGTTATTCAAGAAATCAAGACATTTCAAGATAATCAAAGCGTCTGAGAGCGGTCTGGGCGGAATTATTGGTCGAACCAACAAGGAAAACACAGAGAAGCTGTCTCGCCGCCTCTGGCTGCGCATCTTGATTAGGGAGTGCGGGGAACGCTACGGTTATACGTTCTCGAAGTGGCGTTCTAAATTAATCAAGTTTGACGGGCCGGTACGCCGCAAGCTACCGCTGTCGCAGACGGAAGTTTATCGGAAATTCAAACAGTTCAATAAATCAAGGGCGTACGCCGACCAAATCAAGCCGTTTGGATTTATTCAAACGGTTGTACCCGCAATAGAGGATGGGGATCGGGTTCAACCGATAGCTCCATTCGAGCAGAGCGCAGCCAAGTCGAGACGACTTAAATGGATTGATTGCAAGACTGGAGAGCTGGTAACCCTCGACTGGAGCGGTACGGGACTCGCGAACAGCGTCCCCGTCTCGAGCATGACCGAATTCATCGACCGCTATGCGACACATCCAGAGGCAAAGGCCGCTGGGCCGGACGGATGCCCGTGCCAGGCAAACACGCGAGGTCTTCTCGGACGCCTTCACTTGGAGGACTTTGAACCAATTCGTATCGGTAAAGAGATCGACCGACTAGATGAGGACAAGGGCGCCTCCCTGGAGTGCGCGGACCCCGTCAGTTACGAAGATGAAAGCGATCCCGAACTTAACGCGGCAGTCTGCGTTCTTGCGAAGCATCGACAAGGCCGAGTCGCGAAGGCCCTGGGAATGTCGGAGCGTCGGTGGCGGGATATATTGCAGGGCTACGCGAGACCGCACGAAAAAATCCGGGGCCAGATATTGAGGTTAGCCCCGCTCGTTGCTGTTGACCCCAGCACGATCTGAATCGCGGTTGTTTCCCTGTTATCGAATCCGCACTATTGTGTCTTGTCAGGTGGCGATTCGCACCATTTCCGATTCCAGGTGTCTCGAGCGATAGTTTGCAGGAGGCCGCTGAGCAAGCCTTATCCAGTGTTTGAGGGCAACGACAACTATTTTTACGACACGGTAGGTCCAAAGTTATTTTGACCGATAAATCACACGCGAGAAATTGGAAGGCATTCAACATGCTGCTTGAGCGAGTTCGGAAATCTGCCGGTTTAATCATGGCGACACTTATTCTTGGAGCACTGATCCACGTTGAGGCAACGCAAATTCGCAACTATGACAAGCAACAATTCCAAATTCTGATTCAAAAAGTGAATTCCGTGCAGGTGTCTGCAGACGAAGCAGATTCCAACGCGCAAGACGCCGCAAGCGCGGCCAGTAACGCCGAATCTTCGGCCCAAGATGCAGTCGACGCGATCAATTCTAGGTAACACAGTACTTTGGCCCCCCAAATCCTGGCGTAAGCCAACTTTCTATTGTAGATCTTGGGTTGCCAATGCGAAGCTGTACTCTGCGGGATGTCCAGATTCCGATTCGAGGATGAAAGTATGCACGTCATTTTGCAACCAACCGGCGAGTCCGAAGCAAACGAACACTTCATCGACACAATTGTTAGCCCAGTGGATGTGTCGACTGTATTGTCTCTAGTTGCCAACTCGGATGTCAACAAGCTCAAGAGCCGCTTCGGAAATCGCAAGGCCATACCAACCTGGGGAGTCACTCCTGGCAAGAATAGGGTCAATGCCAACAAATGGGATCGCATTCAACCCGGAGACCTGGCCTTGTTCGCCGCCAATAAGCGATTCTTTGCGTCATCATTCGTTGTCGATAAGGTTCATGCACCCAAACTGTCCCAGAGGCTGTGGCGGCATAGCGACGCGGGTGAAACCTGGGAGTATGTTTATTTTCTCGACGAAGTTGCCGCGATGAATCTGTCATACGCCGAATTTAACGAACTCGCCGGATACAACCCGAATAACATTGTGAGGGGATTCAATGTTCTTGATGAGACCAAGAGTAGTCGGATCTCCGGGGCACTAGAGCTGTCTAGTAGGCTATACCAGCCCGAGACGAGCGCTGACGAGTACCTTGAAGCGGTCTCGAGTCAGTATCAGGATCTCGATGACCTCAACTCGCCGGCTCTCGTCAAACGACGCAAGGAGCAGCGCTTTCTTCGTCAAGAGCTCTTTGGAACCAAGATTGTATCAACCTGTTGCATGTGCGGGCGAGAGTTTTCCGTTGATTTTCTTGTCGCAAGTCACATAAAGAAGCGGTCCGAATGTAGCCTCAAAGAACTTAAAGATTTCAAACATATCGTCGCGCCAATGTGCAAGTATGGTTGCGATGCTCTCTACGAAGCTGGATACATAATCGTAGACGACAGCGGACTCGTCAGCCAAGGTCGTTGTGACATTAAATCAAGCGGCGTTGAAAGTGCCACAAAATCCATTCTTAAGATCAAATGTCTTGCTTGGAACCCAAAGACCCAAGGCTATTTCACATGGCACCGCAACCGGTTCAATCTCAAAGAGATGCTGCAGAGATAGTTGCAGCTGCATATATTGGGTACAAGTCGCGTTCACGGAATTGAGGGCTCGGCACAATGTACTACGACAATCGCCCAAGCCAGCGTGTCTCGCGCGAGGCTCTGTATGAATTGGTCTGGGCCGAACCACTTGTCGTGATCGCACCCCGATTTGGTATATCCGATGTTGGACTGCGAAAAGCTTGTAAGCGCGCAAATATTCCGCTCCCGACGGCCGGTTATTGGGCCAAAGTCCGAAACGGTAAGCGCGTGGGTCGCAGACCGCGATTGCCCAAGTCGCTCGCCAACAGGAATTCCGATATCGTTATCCGATCTTCGATTCGCCGTCCGGCGGAAGTCGAGTTCGAGATCCCCGATGACGTCGGCAGTCTCATTGCTCTTACAAAGTCTCGAACCGTTCCATGGGAAATACCGCAATCAGTTCGGTCCCACCCGATCGTGGCGGGCTGGAAAGTCCGCGACCAATTCACGCCGGATGCTGTGGAGCGTCGAAGGCGGCGATTTCTCAGCATCCTGTTTCGCGAAGTCGAGCGGCTTGAGGGCAGCGTTAGCGCAGAAGACAAAACGCATTTCAAAGTTACTCTCGCAGGCGAAATCATTGAGGTCTTGGTCAAAGAGCCGTATAGGCAGGTTAAGGTTCCGCTGACAGAAGACGACAGACGTTATAGTTGGAATCAGAACCGGGACTGGAACATCAAGACAGAATCGTCGGGGTCGCTGATTCTCCAGATCGAAAGCTATGTTCGTTCAACGATTCGACGACGCTGGCACGACAAACCCACATCGCCACTTGAAAATCAGGTCGATTCAATCATCTTAGGCCTACTTGCGGCGGTCGCGCCTGTGCGGCAAAGGCGTATCGAATGGGAGGAATCTGAGCGGCAGAGGGCTCGCGAAGAACAAGAGCGATGGGCGCGCGAAGAACGGCAACGAAAAGAACGGGAACAGCTTGAAACCTTACTCGCCGAAGTCAACGCTTGGCACAAGGCACAACTCATCCGTTCGTATGTGAGCGCGCGCCTCGATGCCGCAGGAGGATTCGATTCAGCTTCCACGAGTCTTAAGAACTGGGCTGATCGCGCGACGCGAGCGGCGGATCGACTAGATCCCGCAAGAGGGGATAGCGGCAGCCGAGGGCTTTAAACGTCCTGACGCCGCCAGAGGCGCGACAGGCGTCCAAACTACCGACTTCGAAACCACAACGCCCAGCTTTAGCGGCCGTTTCTGTGGTCGCGAGGTTTGGCATTGAGGGGGTAAGCGCACTATGCGTCGGGTCATAAGTCTTGCGGCGTTTGCATTTGTCGCCGCACTTGCACTCAGCTACTCACCGTCGAACTCAGTCGCAAATTCTTCGTCGTCAGTCGCGCTGGCTGCGTCGATCCAGGCCGATATTCCGATGTTCGCGACGGAGGACGGCGCGCAGAAGCATTGTCCAGCGGATACCGTCGTGTGGCTCAACACAAACAGCGGCATCTACCATCTCAAGGGTGAGCGATGGTATGGCCGCACGAAGCATGGCGCGTACGTCTGCAAGAAAGAAGCCGACGCGGCGGGGTATCGGGAGACGGAGAACGGACAGTAGGTGTATCGGCACAAGCGTTTGTCCTGGATTTTTTGGGGATTGAGTATTTCATGCTAGGACGTTGCCCGAGTTGTGGGTCCGATAACACGCAGCGACTTCAAATCATTCACGAGGGCGGGCTGAAGTTTCAGAATGCTACCGCCATTTCAGGGGGCGCGGCTGGCGGTGCCTTCGGTGAAGCGGGAGCACTTATTTCCACAACGAGAGGAACGCAACAAAGTGTCCTCTCAATGCGTGCGGCACCTCCTGCTCAGAAGCGAGTCGGCTGCGTTGCGTGGACACTCCTAATCATTGAGATGATCATGCTCTTCACAGGTCAACCTACGGCGATTGTGATCGGACTTATCGCTGGCGGGCTCACAATCGCATATATGGTTAGCCAAACACGGTACAACTCGAAGGAATGGCCACCGCTGTTTGAGAGGTGGCAACAAACGTTTATGTGTATGCGGTGTGGAAAACCATATATTCCGTCCGCGAACGCAGCAGACGCGCTTCCGGCCATCGCTCGACCTGCGAGCGTACCAGCACTTGAGTCCTCCGATGCCCCGGCAGTACTGGAGACGGTTGCTGGCACTGACAAGAGATTTTGTCACCAGTGCGGAGCGCGGATTGGATCGACCTCACGCTTTTGCGCTTCTTGTGGTGAGCGAGTGGAGTCTTTGTGAGCTTCGTTCCGTTCGCCCAGTGTTAGTGGACGGATACACTAACGTCAAATCGATTGCCAACAGAGTCTGAAATCTCGATCCGAGCCCTCCCGTGAGCAACGGATGTTATAATGAATTGGTTTGAATTTGTACCTTGGGCAACGGTGGCGATTGGCGGGTTGGAGCTCACTGCCGTCCACGCGCCCGAGTAATTGGTCTCGGTAACCGTTGCGGTAACGTTCTGGCCGCCTCCGCTAGCGATCCATCCTGTCGGATTGACTGAGATCTGTCTTATTACGTAGACGCCAATAGCTTGTTGAGCATCGGCGAACCACACATTGCCATCAGGACCGGCCATTATAGAGCCGGGATTGCCACCGAATCCGGCGAGTGGGAAGAAGTAGGATAACTGGCCACTCGTCGTGACACGACCAATTTCATTGGTAAGAAAACCCGGGAACCAAAGTGCGCCGTCCGGCCCGACCGCTATATAAAATCCGGGTTCGAACGATGTCGGGTAATTCGTTACCACACCGCTTGGGGTCATTTTCCCAACGGTCGTCGAGGAAGTAAACCAGAGATTCCCGTCCGGTCCCGTGACGATCCCTACCGCGCCAGGCGAAACTGGAAACGAGGTTATCACGCCGGTCGATGGTATTATCCGGTCGATGGCGCTGCCCACCGTAAACCAGACGTTGCCATCCGGCCCGCTCGTGATGCCAACCGCGTCGCCCGACACAGGGTATTGGGTGACTTTGCCTCCGGTCGCTATCTTGCCGACAAAACCGTTTCGCGTGTACCAAATGTTATGATCGGGGCCCTCGGTTATTCCATTTTGAAACATGCTTCCGGAAACGACATATTGCGTGACGTGCAGCCCATCGATTGTGACTTTGTCCACTGCGTTCTTCGCATAATCGTTCATATAGAATTTTCCGTCGGAACCAACGGCCAAGTCACCAGGGTTGTAGTGGGGGGGCAAAACGATCGGATACTGCGCACCAAACATCGTGATTCGCACTAGGCTGTGGCCTGTTGACTCGGTGAACCAGACATTTCCATCGGGCCCAATCGCAATACCGGAAGGGGTATTGGTCGACGGATAAAGAGTCGGGAAGTAAACCCAGTCGGGCGGATTGCCGTCTTGGATAACGTTCGGGCCAACAAATCGACCGCCCATTACTTTCTTCGCCGCGCCTACAGGCATGCCGGAAGCGGAGCACGCTTGCAACGATAGTCCGGAGACTACTGTTAGCGGTATCAAAAACGCACCTGAGATTAATTTGTTCATCAAGGCGGTCATAACTCTCGATCTCCCGGTCAGCAGGTGAACGCAACCTTAGGTTCGGTTTAATCAAAAGGACAATTTGCCACGTAGATCACGCCGCAAGCCGATGAGAACTAATCTAACGCTTCAGTGAATACCTGCGAATCGCGAGGAGGTCAGCCACGACCATGAGGTAATACAGTTGCTCACAAACCACGGAGTCACTCATTGCGGTCCAATGGGGGGACGAGTTGAAGCATTTTAACGCTTGCATTGTCGCCGGTGCAATTTTGGCATTAGCGATTGCTTCAGGATGTACGAACGGATCGAACTCGGCCCTTCCCCCCATTCATCAGTCCGGAGGTCCGGCTTCTGCGATAAGCCCGCCGCCTGCCGTTCACGAAGCGCACACTAAGAAGGGAATGTGGTTCACAATTGCACCCCCGGCTCCGAAATCGCACCTGCGGATCTTTCGACGTCACAAGATACGACCGACTGATACTGACACAACTACGGATGAATGTCCCTCCGGCGGTTACTGCGTAATAGCGGGTCAAACCATGACAATCAGCGGGCTAACGATCAACTGCAACGGTTGCCCGCAAAATCAAACGGTTCTTGTGACAACTTCTACCGTTAGGGTTGGCACAACGTACGTTATGCCTTCATCGCCGATCCCAGTACCAGGCACTTTCTCGATTACCGATGAATCGACCACAGATACTCCCCTAGGTACATATCTGGGAATCGTTGTGCAGGCCAGCCCGTCCCCAAGGGCTATCATTTCATCAGTCGATCAGCTCGAAAACCATCTTTGTAGCGTCAACGCCGGCCAATGTCCTGTCCTGGAAATCGACGATATGTCGACCGGCAATCCTGTGCCCGTTAGCAGCCCTGCTGGTCCGCCTCCAACTGTGGTCGGAAACCAAATGAATCTGAGTGTTCGAGTCAAACCTGGAACCGGAACCGGTTCATATGCGTTATCCGATGTAGCATGGACAATCGACGGAAACCCGATCGCTGGATACGACTTCAGCGGAGATCCGCCATCGCCGTTTACGAACGCTGATTCATTGTTGACGAATCCAAAGTTCTACTGGCTCGCCGGCACCGCACCCGGAACGACATTCCAAGTGAGTGTCACCGCTCACATCTCGGGTATAGACCATTATGAACTATCGGATGACGGCGAAACGGCGTATTATACGGTTGAGGCGCCGAAGGTCGATAGCATGACCGCGACCGCTGGAACTGTTCAAGTGGGGACTAGTCGGAACTCAGCGTCTCTCTACCTTGAGTTCGGAGCCGGAGTTGTAGGTAACACAGGGGTCGTTTGGCACTACAAAGCAGACGCGGCTCAAGACTTTGCTGGAAATATTGCTGGCTCGCAGCAGATCTACATCGTGACAGACTCATTCGCACCTCAAGGCTGTGATTCTGCCGCAACAACAACAGGGTTTAACTCGGACAGCGGCCCGCTCTACCAAGGGTACACGTCCATCTTAGCGGGCTCGACGAACCAAGAGTGGACGAGTACCGATAGCCCGGGAACAGAGCTTTCAAGTCCGTCACCGTGCACCTCATTGAATAGGTCCGACCAATTTAAAGACTGGTTTATGTTTGAGCCCCAGTCGAATGGAAGTCACATGGTATACAATCCGATCTGGATACCGATGGGTACTCAGACGTGGCAGTGGCAGGGCCAAGCCGACTATACCACGCCGCATTGCTCCGCCGGACAATGGTGTCTCGCCTCAGGAAGTGATACAGTCAACCCTGCGACGATACTTTCGAGCCCTCAGCCGTCGGACGAACCATCTTGGCCATGTATATATCCTCCGGGATGTTGAACTCTTCGTTTGAGGTTAGTCAATTGAAAAAGTTTATCCGCATCTCGTCACTTGTAGCGTTGATAACCATGGTTTCAGCGAGTTCGGGCTGGACGATGGGCGACTTTCCCAACCCCAATACGCTATCGGGAGTTTCGTGGGGGCCGTCCGCACATGACCTTCAACTCGGCGTAGTCGTACCGGGATCCGTTAAGAGCGGTGGGCCAATCCTAGCTCAAATATACGTCAGAAACACGGGGCCGCACATCGTGATCACCCGCCGAGGTAATCTCGACGAATACAAGGTGACGATCCGCAGACAAGATGACACGTTAGTGAAGACGGTGCGAGGTATGCCAACGGGCTTTACATCAGACGGTCAATTGGATGCTGATCTGCGAACTGGCAACGTCTACCATAGGGCTCTCGACATCGGCGCCCAATACGATTTGTCCCCGGGCGTCTACCGCATTCAGGTTTCGACTGACGTTTATACCGGCTATGGCGTTCCTTATGCAATAATTTGTACGCTAAAGTCAAACCCGCTTCAGCTAGTAGTTCGTTAACCGCCCTCGTTCCACGTTTGTTGTCGTTGCGTCACGGATCCAAACGCAGCTAACAAGGCAACGCCCGAAAACCGGACGTTTGAGCCACATTGTGTAGTATCCCCTTGGGTTCGCAGACGCACTCTCACGCAGCGGCGTTCGATATTTGGCGGCTTCCCCCGAGACCATGTTGGCGCCGGGGGTACCGTCAGCGAAAGTCGCCGACGCCATTAGCGCGGGAGGCGACTGGCCGCGCGCCGTTGTGGACGCCACCATGCGAACGCGCTACGGTGCGGCCGGCGACACGTTTCATCCGGCCGCAGCATTCGACGTCTTCGATCTCGCGCCCGCGAAAATGGCGGCGGTTCGAAGCGCTGTGCGCTCGTTCGACGATGCCGCCGCTTCGCTGCCCCGCGGTTCCGGGCAACTGGCCGCGCTGCGAGCCGATCTGCGGTCCGTCCACGGCATGGTGCGATTCGACCGCACGGGGATGCCTTGGCACGCGGACCGGCCGGCCGAGGCGATATACGATGCCGTCGCTTCGGACGAACGGCTGCCGACCGAACTTCGAACAGCTGCACACACCGCTGCGGCGGCCGTGAGGGACATCGTCCTCGCGCATGCCGAGGCGAAGGCCTTCGGTCCTTTCCACTCGTCGTACAGCGACGCCGCCGGCCCAACCGTCCATGCCCCAACATCGCGCGCGAACTACGATGCGTGGGCGGATCAGGGCGTGAGCGAGACGCACAACGGATTCTACGACGCGGTCGACGGTCGCGACTTCGCGCGCGCCGTCGGCGCCTACAACGCCGAACAGGACGCGGCCGGCGCCGTCTAATGGGCGGCTAGTCCAACAACGCTCGAAAAATTATGTCCGAACCCTGCCATTCCGTTCGTCGTCACGATGTACGGGCAAGCGAAACACGCCCGGTTGCGGAACTCTTGAAGTCAAGGAGACTATGACGATGAGCGAATTTCTCTACATCTATCGCGGCGGCGAGCGCGCGAACACCCCCGAGGAATCGGAAAAGGTCATGCAGCGCTGGGTCGCGTGGATGACCGAACTCGGTCAGAAGGGCCACATGAAAGATCGCGGCCAGCCGCTGGAGGCCGAAGGCAAGGTCGTCAAAGGCAAGCAGAAAGTCGTCACCGATGGCCCCTATGCGGAGACAAAGGACGTCGTCGGCGGCTATACGCTGGTCGAAGCACGAGACCTCGCGCACGCCGCGGACCTCGCGAAGGGCTGCCCGATCTTCGACACCGGAGGAATGGTCGAAGTCCGGCCCGTCATGGAGATGTAGTGTCGGTAGACGAGCATCTCTTCCGGCGTGAGTCCGGGCGAATGGTCGCCACGCTCGCGCGAATCTTCGGGATGCACAACCTCGGCTTAGCGGAAGACGTCGTCCAAGACGCCTTCTGCCGAGCCTTGGAGACGTGGAAGTTGCGCGGCGTTCCCGACAATCCGGCCGCGTGGTTGATGGCGACTGCGAAGAATCGCGCTATCGACGTCTTGCGCAAAGAGCGCAAGGTCCGAGAATTCTCTCCCGAGCTCGATCGCCTTCATGAGAGCGAGTGGACGCTCGTCCCGACGATCGAAGAATACTTCCAGCCGAGCTCGATCAAAGACGATCTTCTGCGCATGATGTTCTCGGCGTGCGATCCCCGTCTGTCGGAAGAAGCGCAAGTCGCGCTCGTCCTGCATCTCGTTTGCGGGTTCGGCGCAGCCGAAATCGCGGCTGCGTTCTTAAGCGGCAGAGCGGCGATCGAAAAGCGCATCACGCGGGCAAAGCGCGTCCTGGCAGGAGCGAGACGCCTCTTCGACCTCACCGACCGCGACTTCTCAAACCGCCTCACAACCGTGAGGCGCGCGCTCTATCTCCTCTTCAACGAAGGTTACCATGGCGCATCGCGCGAGTCCGTCGTTCGCGCCGAGTTGTGCCGCGAGGCGATGCGCCTGGCAGCATTGCTTCTCGATTTCGCGCCCGCCGCCACACCCGAGACCTACGCGCTCTGCGGGCTGATGTGGCTGCACGCCGCGCGCCTGCCCGCGCGAATCGACGCGGCCGGGGACCTGACGCCGCTCGCGGACCAAGACCGAACGCTCTGGGACGCATCGCTTATCAAGGAAGGGCAACGATTGCTCGAGCTGTCTGCGGTTGGATCGGACATCTCCGAATACCATGTTGAGGCTGCTATCGCCGCCGTGCACGCTAACGCCGCGAGTTCGCGAGAAACCAATTGGGCAGAGATCGTGTCGCTGTACGACAAGCTGCTCAACTTGCAGCCTTCGCCGATCGTAGCGCTCAACCGCGCGATCGCGATTGCTCAAGCCGACGGTCCGGCCCCGGGGCTCGCGGAGATCCGCGCGATTCAAGGCGCTGAACGCCTTGCCGACTATCCTTTCTATCATGCCGCCATCGGCGAACTTGAATTGCGCAGCGGGAACGCAGCGTCGGCGCGCAAGAGTTTCCAAAACGCCGCGGCCGTCGCGCGCAATCCGACGGAGCGACGATTCCTCGACCGGCGAGCGCGAGCGTGCGAGTAACGCAAGAGAGCGCTCGCTGTGTGGTATCGTTGTTTGCCTTTCTGACTAGGCCGGATTCCCGCATTTGACCTGGACATAGTCACGAGGTCCAATCAGACGCGCGCGGCGAATTGACGCTTCTGGGGTTCGGATCTGTTCCAAAGACTTTTCTTTGTAAGAAAAGGACTAAATCTATGATTTCTTACGATCTACTTCGTTTCAGTCGTGCGTTTGTCGCCCTAACATCCACCATTGCATTAGTGCAAGGCTGCGGAAACATTCAAAATCTTGCTGTTTCTTCGGCTGGTTCTGATCTGCACGGAATCGGACCGGATGTCGTGCAAACTCCGCCGATCGGCCCCACTCCCCCGCCTACGGGAAATTTCATGGTCGAGTATTCGATACCGACCATCGGTGCAAAGCCGCGCGGCATCAGTCACTGCAGATACAATCTCTGCGTGACTGAATACGCTGCGTCGAAAGTCGCGATTCTCACGACGACCGGCGAATTCTTCGAATACGCCACGCCGACGCGCGACGCTGGACCGGACCTTATCGGAGGCGGACCAGACAATAATTATTGGTTCACCGAATCCAAAGCCAACAAGATCGGCCGGTTGACGCCCACAGGCTCGATCACTGAATATCCGATCTCCACGCCCAACAGTGTGCCGATGGGCATATGGACGGGCGATGCTGCGACGAGACTCGTGTGGTTCACCGAGTCAAGGTCCGATAAGATCGCCTCGATCAATGTCGACACTGGAGTGATCTCCGAATATCCCATACCGACGCCCAGTAGCGACCCCGTCAGCATTTCAAAAGATAAAGACGGCAGCATGTGGTTCGTCGAGCACGCAGCCAACAAAGTGGGGACGATCTCGTCGACGGGCGTCATCACCGAATTCAGAGTCCCGACGCAGAATAGCGGCGTCCAAGACATCACCTACGTTGAAGATGGAAACGTGTGGATCACAGAGCCTCTCGTGGGAAAAATCGCGCGTGTGAGGGTGCCGGGAGGCTTGATAACCGAGTACAGGGTGCCGTTCGCGGGCAGCGCTCCAGCGTACCTGACCGAGGGCGATACGGTCAATCACGGCTACGATGGGAAGAATGAGAACGGCAAAGACCACGATGATCAGGTGTGGTTCACAGATTCCGGCCTCGATTCGGTGTCCGGATACAACTATGACACATCGGCATTCGATGCGCCGATCGAGATCCCGACGGACAACGCAGGCGCCGGCAACGTCAGCTACGGTCCGGACAACAATATCTGGTTCATCGAACGAGAAGCGAATAAAGTCGGCGTCTATCATCTGCCGACGCCCGCCCCAAGTTCGTCGCCCTGACGACGCGGGCGACTTCGGTCGCGGCACGCCGTCTCGGTAAAGGTCCGCGTCGCATGCGTGACGGAAAGTCCGCCCGATGAAGACCTTTGCCGACTGTTTAGACGAGCGGCGCGATCTGCTGATAGGCGAGAACTACGGGCCGCCGATCGAGCGCGCGGTCGAGGAAATCGTGCGTGCGATCCGCTCAGGGGGCCGGGTGCTTCTCTTCGGCAACGGCGGCAGCGCCGCTCAGGCGCAGCACATCGCGGCTGAATTCTCCGGCCGCTTTCTTGCCGAGCGCCCCGCATGGTCCGGCATCGCGCTCACGACGGATACGAGCGCGCTCACCGCGATTGCGAACGACTACGGATTCGAGCGCGTCTTCGAACGCCAAGTGCGCGCGATCGGCCGGCGCGGTGATGTGGCGATCGGCTTCACGACATCGGGCTCGTCGAAGAACGTGATCGAGGGCCTCCGCGCCGCGAAGGAAATCGGCGCGGTGCGCATCGTCTTCACCGGTAACGGCGGCGGACCGGTTGTAGACGACGCCGAGATCGCGATCGTCGGCCCCACCGGGCCATCGTGGAAGGTCCAGGAGGTGCACCTCGCGCTCGGCCACATCATGTGCGAGCTCTGCGAGATCGCGCTCCTGTCTACGTAGTCACCTTCGGATCGCGAAGCGTGCGGACGATGGTCTTGAAGTCGTCGGCAGTCGGCAACCAGACGGCCAGCGGCGACAGCCCCGAATGCCTGCAGAAATACCATGTCGAGACCACGGCCGCGTTGAGATACGTGAGCGTACACCCGAGTGCTGCTCCGTTCAGCCCGAGACGGGGCACAAGGATGAGGCATAACGTTGTCTCCACCACGGCGTTCATCACGGACGTGAACACCATGAAGATGGGCTTGCCCATCTGATAGTTGTAATACGTCGAGAGAATCCCGTTCGCGGAAATCGCAGCGATGCCGGGAAGCAGGATTCGCAGCGCGAGTGCCGCCGCGTGAAAGGGTGCGCCGTAAAGAGTATCGACAAGCCACGGCGCGATGAAGAATACGACGAGACCAGCCGACACGATGATCGCAAAGCTCGCGCGATTGGACTTGGCGGCGAGCGCCGCGGCTACTTCGCGCTTAGCAGATCCAACTCGCTTGGTTGCGGCTTGCGCGACCGAGCGTGAAACTCTCAGGAGAAGCTCTCCCGCGGACACCGCTACGGAATAGATGCCGAACGATGCCGCTCCGGCGAGCGAAACGATGACGATTGAATCCACGCGGCTATTGATAAAACCAAAAATGCCGCCCGCGCCCGCTTTCAAACCGAACCCTAAGAGCCGGCCCACGACGGCCATCGTCGGTTCCGTGGGTTCGCCCTTGGCTTCGGGTGCCGTCCGCACGAGTATCGAGATGGCGATGCCCCAAACGCTCGCCACCCAGCCCCACATCGCACCAAGCGTGCCGAAATGAAAGACGTACAACGTGACGATGGATGCCGCAAACGTGCCGATCGCGAACGCCAAACCTTGCACGTTCAACGATCGTATCCAGCCTAAGCCGAGGAAGATCGGCCCCTGCCATGACAAAACGATCAATGCGGGCACTGCCGCCGCGAAGAGAAGCGGCGCCGGCGCCGGACCTTTGAGCCACACCCAGACACCGATGACGGCCCATTCGATCAGAGATAGCAGCGCGAGCATGACGCTCAGGGGCTTCACGAGTTCTGCGAGCGGTTTACGCATTCGTGTCAGTTCGTACGTTATGGACAGACCGAGATTGCCCGTGACACCGCTGGCGGCCGCCTGAAACAACTGCAAAAGCGCGTACTCGCCTTTGCCGGCCGGACCGATCGCTTTGGCGACCGCGATGCCGGTCAGAGCACCGAAAAACGACTGACCCAGCGTGAAGATAAGCGTGCGGACGCTATCCTGACCGAGCGTCGTCTGCTCGCGTTTTCTCATCGCGCTCTATGACGCCGACATGTGGATGCGGCGCACATCCACTTGTCGACCGGAGGGCGCGCCGCAGGCCGGAGGGAATTCAAAGCAAGATGCAAGGCGAACCGCTCAGCGCCATCTCCGTCGACGTCGAGGACTATTTTCAAACCGAATCGTTCGCGCGCGACGTTCGCCGCGATGAGTGGCCGGCCTTTCCCTCGCGCGTGGTGGACAACACGAGACGCGTGCTCGAGATATTCGCGCGTCACGACGTGCGCGGCACATTCTTCGTGCTCGGATGGGTCGCGGAGCGGTTTCCCGATCTTGTCCGCGAGATCCGCGACGCCGGCCACGAGTTGGGGTGCCACAGCTACTGGCATCGGCTCATCTATACGCTGACGCCCGAGGAATTCGAAGCGGACACGCGGCGCGCGAAAGCCGCGATCGAAGATGCCGCCGGCGCCCCGATCGCGTGTTACCGTGCGCCGACCTTCTCCATCACAAAGCGCTCCATGTGGGCGCTCGACGTCTTGGCTCGATGCGGCTTCACCCGCGACTCGAGCATCTTTCCGATCTACCACGACCACTATGGTATCGTCGGCTCGCCGGTGCGGCCGTACGCGATCGAATGCGACGCTGCGACGGTGACCGAATTTCCGATGTCGACATTTCGAGCGCTGCGCTACGATTTTCCGGTCGGCGGCGGCGGCTATCTGCGCATGCTGCCGTTGTGGTTCAACCGATTCGGCATGCGCAAGATACTGGACTCCGGCCGCCCCGCGATGGTCTATCTGCACCCGTGGGAGATCGACCCAGGACAGCCGCGTATCCGCACGCGCTTGAAGTCGCGTCTTCGCCACTACACGAATCTCGCCGGTTTCCAGCGCAATCTCGAGGCGCTGCTGCGGACGTTCCGATTCGGCACGATGAGCGATGTCATCGCGACGATGCCGCCGCTCTCGCGATATGCGCCGGCCGGCGGCGACGGTCTGATTCCGGCGAAAGCCGGCGGAACTACGCAGCCCGCCTGAACAGAAACTCGAACGCGGTCTTGAAGATCACCGAGAGATCCATGAACAGCGACCAGTTCTCGACGTAGAAAAGGTCGTAGCTCAACTTCTCGCCTTCATCCTCGGGCATCGTCACGCGCTTCATGTGGACTTGCGACCAACCGGTGATGCCGGGGCGGACCAAGTGGCGCTCGTCGTAGCGCGGCAGCAGCTTCCGATATTCTTCGACGTAGATCGGACGGTCCGGGCGCGGTCCGACGACCGACATGTCGCCGCGGATCACGTTGATCAGCTGCGGGAGCTCGTCAAGGCTCGTGCTGCGCAAGAACGCGCCGACGCGCGTTGTGCGTGAATCGCCGGTCGAGACCCAGGTCGGTCCCGACGCTTCAGCGTCGGTGCGCATGGAACGGAACTTAAGGATGTCAAAAAGTTCGCCGTCGCGTCCGACGCGGGTCTGCCGGTACAAGATCGGCCGGCCGGAGTCGAGCCAGACGATGAGCGCCGTCAGCGCGAGAAACGGCCACAGGATGATGAGCGCGGCACTCGCGATCGTGAGATCAAGCAATCGCTTGAGCAGTCGGGCGGTGGGCGTGCACGAGCGAAGCTGCGACGGCACGATGAGCGCTTGTTGACCATCGAGCTGCAGCGAGAGCGAATATGCGTGGACTTGCACGCGCGGCGGTGCGAACGCGAATTTGATGTTGTGCTGTGCCGCGACTGCCAGGAGATGCGGCATCACGTGCGGCGGGAGCACTTCGGTGAGCAGCAGCGTATCGCAGCCCCACTCTCGCGCGCGAACGAACCAGTCGATTCCCTCTAGCCCGGCGCGTCCGCCGAACGCCACGTTCTGAACCGTCGCATCGATATCCGGAATATCGAGACGCAGCAGCACCGACCCTTCGGCCATAGAGAGCGACTGCGCCACGGACGAGATGCGGTCGCCGTGGCCCACGATCGCGATGCGTCGCGGTCTGCCGCGTTCGGCGGAGTTGCGCATGGCATGGACGGCGACGCGCGCCAGGCCGACGGCAGCGATCGCGCATCCAAGCGTGGCCAAGAGCGCCAAGCGCGACGTGGAGATGCTGGGGACGATCGTGAACACCGTGAGTTGCGGCAGGACGCCGATGATGAGCGCCAAGACGGTGTAGTAGAACTCATCTCTGACCGAGAGCGCAAACGACCTATGATAGAGACCGACGCGCTCGAAGATGACGAGCCAAATCGCGATGAGCCATATGGAATAATGGATCAGATCCCGCTCGAATTGCGGGAAAGCCCAGCGCCCCTCGACGATGCCCCCTGCGACGTACGCAGCGAGCACCAGCATGCTGACATCGAGCGCGAAGAGCGCTAGCTTCCAACCGCGGCTGTACGTCCTCGGCGCGGCCTTGGCCCTCGTGGCGCGCGCCGACCGGATCGACAACTGCAACGCGGGATCTAACGTGGAGATCTTCGGTTCGCCTTGCGGTCGGGGAATCTTCACATCCATGCTCAAATATCGTATGGCCCCGGCGCGAGACCATCAAGGGGCTTAAGGCCCAAGCAGCCGCCGACGGCTTCACTGTGCGGCGCAATACGGTTCGGAGAAGCCTTCGACATGCGTGACCTCGTGCGATTCGTGAAAGATATCGCCGTTCCGCCCTACCTTCGCGTGAAAAGCACGTTCACGATCGATGTGGGGCGCGACTGGCGCAACTCGGTCTTTCTGTCGTCCGGAGCGCGCACCGGCAGCACCTGGGTCGCGGAACTCATCAACTATAATAATGAGTATCGGTTCATGTACGAACCGTCCTTATCGAGGCCGCTCCTTCCGCGTAACCATGAGCAGACCGCCTTCGACCGGCGTATCCTTTACATTCGGCCCGACGACGAAGACCCGGACTTGCGCGAGCAAGCGCTGCAGATCCTCGACGGCCGATTTCACGATGCGCGTACCGACCGCTACAACCGCCGCTTGGTCAGCCGGCGAAGGCTCGTGAAGGAAGTCACATCGAATCTCTTCATCCGCTGGTTAGCGCGAGTATTTCCCGGCCTGCCGATCATCCTGTTGCTCCGGCATCCGATGCCCACCGTGCGGTCGCGCGCATACGCATATTTCCAGGCAGATGCTGTCGCGCGACGCCTCATAGACATGGACCCGGTCGGTCGCACGCGCGATTACCTCCGGCTCGTCTTCGGCCAGACCGATCTCGTCGCGGATCACTTAGAGCCGATGCGTGAAGTCCTCGAATCCGCGAAAACGGTCTGGGAGCAGCGCATCGCGGTTTGGTGCGTTCAAAACTATGTGCCGCTCCGTCAATTCCAACGCGGCGCCATCCATCTTGCTTTCTACGAGAATTTCTGCGTGGATCCGCAATCCGAACTTCGCCGTTTGTTCGGTTTCCTCGGTCGGCCGGTCGACGATGCCGCGCTCGCGCGCATCCGTATTCCGTCGCAGTCCATGCAGCACGGCGGAGTGACGCAGATGCCCGACGGGTGGGAAGTGGTCAGCCGCTGGCGCAAAAAGGTGAGCGACGAGGAGATGGAGTCCGGGTTGCGCATCCTCCGCGCGTTCGGGCTGGACAAGATCTACGGCGCCGAGCCGATGCCCAATGTCGAGGCTGCGAATGCCATGCTAGGGCGAGCTGCTGGGTGAAGGCGATACTGCGCCGGGCAGCGGGACTCCGGCATGCGGCAAGATCACGGGCGGTATCGTTTGTCCGTACGGGGGCGGCGTGACGGGCTGATAACTCGGCGCCGGGGGTGGCGTGATCGGTGTTTGCGTCGGCGTGAACGAGATCGGCTTCGGCGTGGCATGCAAGATCATATCGGTGTGCGTCGGAACTCGCATGCTCGGATGCGGCCGCTGGGTGGGCGTCGTCGTTGGTTTCGGCAACGGCCCGGCTAGGGGCGGAGGGCTCGGCCCAGGCGGAAGCACGAAGACGTGATCGTTCTTCGTCACGACCGATTGCGTGATCGGGAAATAGAGCGACAGATGCAGCGGGCCGCCCAACAAATAGTAGGAGGCGATCAGCGCCGCGATTCCCACTACCGCCGCAGCGGCGAAGCGCCGGGTGCGGTTCATAGAAAGGCCTGCTCCGGGAGTACCTTCGGCATTGGGTCGTCACCGTAGATCTTGTCCAAGCCGAAGGCCGCGAGCAGTTTCCAGGCCGCCGCGCGATGCTCGTCGCGTGCCTCCTTCTGCCATCTTCCTATCACGTCGATGCCGCTTGGGAACTCCTTGACATCGCGATGTATGGTGGATGACGGCCGCCGGACGCGGCGCAACGCCCTCTCGAGCTTCGCATCGCTCAACTCGTCGCCCAGGTACGCGGCGAGCCGTTTGAGTTCGCCGGCTGGGTCCATGCAGAGCGATTCGTAGAACATCACGTGGATTTCGCCGGCCTTGAACTGGCGCAGCGGCACATAGTTCTGCACGCACCAGACCGCCAAGCGCTGCTCGATCAGCGTGTCCGCCGATTCGAGGACGGCCCGAAACGGCGTGAGGTGGTCGGCGACAAGTTCGGACTGGCCGAACATCAGCGTGCGATATGCGGCGGTCCGCACGCCCGCGTCGGTGTCGGATTTCTTATACAAGCGCGAAAGCACGGTGGGAATGGGATGGCGCAGGAGCAGTATCGATTTCATGGTCGGAAACGTCTGGTGCAGCCACTTCAGGAACAGGTTTGACTTCGTCTCCTTGACCAGACGCCGGTGGAAGACGACGCGGCTGTTGTAGTTATACTGATCGACTTCGGGATGGCGGAATCGCCCGCTCAGCACGAGTTCGGCCTGAGCCTTCAGATCCGGATCGGTGCACGACGGCCGGATGTAGCGCAAGCGGTCGTCGGGTTCGAGCGTAGGCGCCCACGAGGGCCGCAGCGGAGCGATCATGGAGAACGGCTCGAATAGATAGCGGAAGTCGTGGTCGAAGTTGATGACTTCAGAGGCCCACGTACTGCCGGTTCGGGCTCCCGATGACAGGAACAAGGTGCGCGCGACGGCTGGATCCGGATCGACGACGCTCGCGCTGCGGACGCGGTTCCACAACGGCCGGATCGCGGTCTTCCAGGTGGATTTCAGCGCCACTGTTGGTCGTTCTCGTACAGCATGTTTTTCAACCCGTAAAGTATACGGTATCGGCAGTTCTAACCGGTAGGGCCTCGGTCCCATCGCCCGTGACGTACAAAGTCCCGCGAGTCTCGTCGCTTTAGGCCTTGTCGTTTCGCAAGGTTGAACGCGGGGACATACGAAGCACGATGCGTGACGCGACCGCGCATCCTTTTCCTGTGTTTGGAAGCGCCATGGCATCTGAACGCCGGCGCCCTCATCCGTAACTATTGGATGGTCATCGGCCTGGCGCGCCGCTTCGACGTTGACGTTGTGATCTCGGAGCGAACTCCGGTGCCGCCGTCGCCGGAATTTGCGGCCGCCTGCGCGACGATAGCGCAGATCCAAGCGCCGAGCGGTGTGCTCGGCCGCATCGGGCGCGCCGCCGCAAGCCTCGCACCCGGCGAATCGTTTTTCACGGCCGGCCAGGTCTCGAGCAGCCTCATCCGCCACGTCCAGCGATTGGTCGACGAGCGCGACTATGCTGCTATCCATGTCGACGATCTTCCGATACGCTGCGCGCTGCCGCGACGCAATTGTCCGCCCATCGTGTACGCTTCGCACAACTGCGAGTACGCGCTCTTCCACCGGCGCGCAGAGATCGAGACGGGCCCGTTGCGCGCACTCGCGTTGTTCGACGCCGAGAGGGTTCGACGGATCGAGAGCGAGCTCGCTCAGCGGGCGGTCCTGATCACCGCCTGCTCGGAAGACGACATTCGCGATCTCGTCGAGTTCTGCGGCATGGATGCGCGCCACGCCGTCGTCGTGCCGAATGGCGTAGACGTCGCGCGCTACGCCGAGGTAGCAAATCGCCAATCCGAACCATCGACGATACTCATTTCCGGCAGCATGGATTGGCGCCCCAATCAACAAGGCTTGCGCTGGTTCATGGCGGACGTGCTGCCCAAACTTGCTCAAGCCGTGCAGGACGGCGTTTGCACGATTCGCGTCGCCGGCCGGATGAACGCTGAGTTGGTCCGAGAACTCGGGGCCTATCCCGGCGTCACGCCTTCGCCCAATCCGGCGGACATGCGCGACGAGTTGGCTCGCGCGCGCATCGTCGTGGCACCGATCCTCGCGAGCAGCGGCACGCGCCTGCGAATCCTAGAGGCATGGGCCGCCGGGAGGCCAGTTGTGACGACGCCGGCGGGCGCCTTCGGACTCGAATATCGCGACGGTGACGAACTGCTCTGCGCGCAGGAACCGGGCGCGTTCGCCGATGCGATCCTGCGAATTCTCAGAGATGCACCCCTCTGGGAGCACGTGCGCGGGTGTGCGACGGCTCGCGTTGCCCAGTACGACTGGCGCCGAATTTGCGACACGATCGAATCGAGCCACGCCGCCGTTCTATGATCGAAGGGGCTCTTTTTGAAGGGGCTGACGCTAGTCAGCCCACTGTTCTTTGAAGGGGCTGACGCTAGTCAGCCCACTTTTTGAAGGGGCTGACGCTAGTCAGCCCGCGTGGCTGACGTCGGCCCCTTCACCGGCGCGTTTGCGCGCATCAGCAGATTCGCGCCGTTGGGATTGGGCTTTGGATCGTCGGCGCTGTAGATCGCGTCGAGGCCGAACGCCTGCAGCAGCTCCGCCGCTTCGCGCCGCTCTTGCGGTTGGATCCGCTTGAGCCATTTCGCGATCTGTTCGTATCCCCGGATCGCCTCGACTTCTTGGAAATGGTGCACGGCCGTGCGATGGAATGTGGATGACGGTTTTGTGCTGCGGCGCTCGATGCGAGCGACTTCGTTTTCGCTCAGTTCCTCTCCGAGATAGTGTCGCAGTTTGCGCAGCTCACCGACCGGATTCAGACAGAAGTCTTCGTAGAAAGCGACGTGGATCTGCCCAGGCGCGAATTGATGCAGCGGAACATAGTTTTGAATGCACCAGACCACCATCCGCTGGGCGAACACGGAGCGCGCCGATTCGATGACGGAGCGCATCGGGCCGAGATGATCCGCCAAGAGCTCTGGTTGGCCGAGCGTGAGCGTCTCGTATTCGCGCTGGCGCCGCGCTGGATCGTCGACCGAAGCTCGCTGGTCGACGGGCAGGTCAAAATACTTGAAATAGCGCGACATGACCGCCGGCACGGGATGGCGCAGCAGCAGCATGATAGGCATACGCGGAAAGCGTTCGTGCATCCACTTCGCCCATAGATTCGACTTCGTCTCTTTGACGAGCCGCTTGTTGAACACGATGCGCGGTGTGTAGTTATACTGATCGGTCAGCGGTTGGCGGTAGCGGCCGGTGATGACGGCTTCGACACGGCCGATCAAATCTGCGTCCGTGGAATCCGGCCGGATATATTGCAAGCGATTGTCCGGCAGCGACGGAGCGAGGTCGGGTGTGACAAGCAGCCGTTCGCGGCTGATCGGTTCGAACATCAACCGGTACGCGCCATCGAAGTTGACGAGTTGCGACACCCACGTGCCGCCGGTCCGGCCGCCGGTCGAGATGAACAACGTCCGTCGAGGATCCGCATTGCGGTCCACCATGATGGTCGACCGCAGCCGGTTATACATCGGCCTGTAGATCGGGGTGATCGCATCCTTGAAAGCGACGCCGAATGAACTCATCTTGCCGCAGGCTCCTCGCGCTTACGATGTGCTATGACGCTCGAGTACAGTTCGTCGTATGCGGCCGCTTGCGCTTCGATCCGGAACAAAGCTTCAAAACGCTCGCGCGCGGATCGGGCCAGCCGTTGAGCGAGCGAAGCATCGTTGCGGACCTTCTCGACGGCGGCGACGAGCGCTGCCGGATCGCGCGGTTCGACGAGCAGGCCGTCAACGCCGTCGCGAATCGCGAGCACCGTCGCATTGACGCTCGTCGCCACAATCGGCTTCGCGGCGCGCATCGCTTGCAGCAGCGACAGACTCAGGCCCTCGGACCTCGACGGTTGCAGATAGACATCGATCGCAGCGACGTATTCGTCGGAGGGCGAAACGTATCCGACCGCGCTGATGCGCTTGGGATCGCAAGCATCGATGTCGGCCTTCATCGGACCGACGCCGGCGATCGTCCAGTGCAGCGGCGGCGACGACAGCTCGGCCGCAGCGATCATCTCGGGCACGCCTTTAGCCAACGAGACGCGGCCCATTGCGCCCACGACGAAATCGGTGTCTGACCACCCGAAGCGCGCGCGCCCGCGCGCACGCTCCTCTTCAGTCGGAAGCTCGCGATCCGGAATCGCGTTGGGGATGAATTTCACGCGCGCGCTGCGTGGAAACCGCCGAAGCATGCTCTCGTCCGGCATCGTGACCATGTCGCTCATGCCCGCCGTCATCCGATCGAGGGCGTTGTACGCATAGAGCCGCGTCGCCGAGTTGTCGAAACCGTGCGACGTCGCGACAAGTCCGGCCATCGGTGCGCCCATCGCGCGCGCGATCCGGCCGACGACGTTCGCTTTGAACCCGTGCGTATGCACGACGGTCCCCGGGTGCGATCGCAGATATGTCGCGAACGCGTTGAGTCCGCGCCATGCTGAACCGTTTCCGCGCTGGTCGAGAACGGTGACGGGAAGCGATTCCTGTTCAATGCGTTCGCTCAGGAGACACGGGGAAAAAACTGCGAGCGATGGCGCGAAACGGTCGCCTTTTGCTTGCGCCTGCATGAGATTGAGGATGACCTGTTCTTTCCCCCAGAGATAATCCTTACCGAGGAGCACGCCGTCGACGACGTGCACGAGCGGTACCGGCGCAGAAGCGCCAACGCCCGGGTCGATCCGGCCGAGATCCTCCGGCATCAGGACAGCCGCATGATGTGGAACCAAACGCACGTCTCATTGTAGCGAATCGCACGCATGCCGAACATGGCAGTTATGCCTTTGTGCCGTGGGGCAATCGGGTGCCGGCAGGGACGTTCGGCCCACTCGTGTGCTTCATCATCGCGCAGCGGGCTTCGGTTGCAGAGCTGCATCGAGCACTTCAGCAAACCGCGCCCCGAGTCGGCGCGGTGTCATCGGCGTCCAATTCCCGACCATCGGCGGCTCGAAAATCCCATCGCAGAACCGGCGATGCAGTTCGCGCAGCTGATCTGCAAACGTCGCCTCGTCGCGGGCAAGCGAGCCCAGACCGCTCTGTAGGAGCATGTCTTCGACGACGGTGTTTCTTCGTCCGAAGGCCAAGATAGGTCTCCTGGCGCCGGCGTATTCAAATACCTTGCTTCCCGGGTTGCCGAGCTGAACCGCATCGGCCGTATCCTCTGTATCGAGCAGGAGCAGCAGAGCGGCTGCTTCGCGTTGCGCGGTGAGGGCGCGCGTGCGATTCACCTCGCCGTGCGCCCGCACGATATCGGCGACGCCGAAAGCGCGTGCGCGCTCCATCACCAAGTCCGCATCTTCTCCATAGAAGTCAAAAGAGACTGCGAGTCCGGCCGGATCGCCCTCGGTCCGGAGGCGCGCGGCGGACGCGAAGATCGCGTCCGGCATTCGCAGCCCTGGCCAGAGTTTGCCCGTATAGCAGATCGTAAAATCTCTCGGGACGCTGTCGGGTATCGAATCCCAAGCGCCGGCGTCGACTGCGTTCGGTATGCACGCGACGTCGCGCCTACCGAAATTTTCTGAGAGCGCCTCGGCTTGTGCTTCTGATGTTGCCGTGAGATACGTGGCCGAGCGAAGCAGCCAGCGCTCTATTGCGTATTCGATGCGGAGGCGGAGCGGCCCAGAGCCGTGGAGGTAGTCGCGGCCGGGGGGACCGGACCATAAGTCGCGATAGTCGGCGATCCAAGGAACGTTGGTGCCGGCTGTGACCTTACGGGCGATGAAGTGCGCCGTGAACGGGGGCGCTGTGCTCAGCACGGCATCGAATCGTTCCGCGCGCATTGCTCGCCGCGCCGCATTGACCGCCGGTATCAGCCATCCGACGTGATTGTCCGGAAAATAGACCACGCTCTTGATGAGCGACTTTACGGTGGTCTCAATCGCCGCCTGCTTGCGCACTCCTCCGGCGGGGCCACCGTTCGACGGCGGCGTCGCGGCGTCGGGTCCGTAGTCGCGTGCCGAAACGACGTCGAATCCGTCCGGCGCTTGACCAGGGTACGAAACGGTGAGGACCGTCGGTTGCCATCCCGCATGCGGGAGATTTTTCGCGAGGTATTCGGCGCGTAAGGCGCCGGCTTTGGGCTGTGGCGGAAAATAGTAGGCGATGAGGAGCACGCGCTTCACGACGGGCTATTACGGTCGCAAAATAGCAAGGCCTCCCGTACTGCAAGGAGGCCCAGGGCGCGGGTGAGCTCTGCTCGCCGCCGCGCCGCGGCGAGCAGAGCGCCGTTCTTATCGCTACTGGATGGCGATGACTGCCGACTCGCCCGGAAGCACGGCAGGCGGCGGCGCGCCGTGCCAGCCCGCCCACCCGCCGTCTGATATCGCTCCGCCGTGAAGCACGAGCGTGTGTTGATACACCCCTGGCCATGGAAACGGATGTGAGGCCTTGGAGTTGTCCGCGTTCACGACCGCAGCGCATGCACCGACCGCAACGCCATTGAGGTAGCAATCGGCATACTGGCGTCCGAACGTCAGATTCGCGCTCTGAAGATCGGTGATCAGCGCCGGCTCGGGGACGAGGGGATCCAGCGCCACGAATTGGCTTTCCGGGTCGACCATCATAGGCGCGTGCGTCGCGAATTTCTCCGAGATGATCGCGGTATTCGGATCGTAGGTGAGGAGGAACGAGGCATACATGTACATCCGCTCGGTCTGCGACGTCGACGCGGGCAAAGTGCCCAATCCCCGGCAGACAAACGGCTTGCCTGCAGCGACCATCGCGATCTCGGTCGTCTCGTAGGTCTGCCAAACCGTTTTGTGCGGCATGGGGTCGAGGGGATCGCCGTTTGAATAGCAGCCCTCGAGTTCGCCCGCGATCGCCGTCGGGTTCAGACCGATCGCCGGGCTCACGTTCTGGATGCCGCTCGCAAGATTTCCAAGGCCGTTATACATGATGCTGGCACCGACCGCCTGGTTCATCGCGTTGCTCGCGGCAGTCCAAGCCGTCTGATCGAAATTGCAGGGAAGCGTAGAAACCGGATGTGCGATCCCGGCATTGTCCTCGAAGACTGCATCGAAGTGGTCGCCCCACGAGAACACGTTGGCGACGTAGGTGCGCCACAGCGCTTGGAGATCCGGCGATGACGGGTCCATCAGGTACGTCGTGGTCGGCTTTCCCGGTATGGTGATCCGGTTATTCGAACAGTCATGTGCGAACGTGGTTTCATCGTTCGTATAGAGCGGATCGCCGGGTGCGGTGCGATTCGGATCCGTGTATAATATCGTCTTGATGCCGGCCGCCGCAAACGCATTCGCATCGGCGGGCTGCAAAGCAGCCCACGTCAAATGGGGCGCGGCTGAGACGGGGTTGGGCGTGAATCCTGTCCCCGAGTTATCGTACACATCCAATGTCATGACATGCGCGGGAACGGTGTTCGGGCTGCCGACGGTTCCATGCGATGGTATCGGCTGCGAGACGTGCGGCATGGCGCTCGTCGATCCGGAACACGCTGTCAGCGAGATCATTGCGGCGCCCGCAAATGCGCGCGCCAAGAGCTCTAATCTTTTCATTGGAATCGGTGCTCACTTTGCTCACGTTGATTGCGCGCGGCAATGCCGCGCGACTGGCATCATTATGCGCAAGCGATCGTCATATGGACAATAACGAGGGTCACGAACGCATGCACGGCAACGTCAGCGTGCGCTCTGTAATGAGGTCGGCGACTAGCGCAAAGGGCCGACGCGCGTCGGCCCTTTGGAAGTGTGTTAGATCCGCCGAATCAGGGGAAGACGATCTCCGCCGACTCGCCGGGCATTTCGGGCGGCGGCGCCGGACCATGCATAGATGCGCTGCCGCCGTCCAATATATCACCGCCTGACAAGACGAGCGTATGGTGATATTCATTCCCGTACGGATAAGCGTGCGTGTACGAGGCGCTGTCGGCATTGACGACCGCGGCACACGGGCCGACCCAATTGCCGGCGTAGTAGCAGTTCCTGTACTGCCTGCCATAGACGCCGGTGCCCAACATCAGCTGGCTGATGTCGCTCGGGGCTGACACGATCGGGTCTTTGGCCACTAGCTGGTTCTCGGGTTCGACACCAAAGCCGTTATTAGCGGGCGTGAACTTCTCTGAAATGATGGTGTTCGACGGAGAGTAGGTCAAGAGGAGAGAGGCATACATGTAGATGCGATATGCTTGCGACGTCGTGTCCGGCAGCTCGCTCAAGCCCCTGCAGAGGAACAGTTTCCCAGACGCGACCACTTGGATCTCCGTGTTCTCATAGGTCGCCCACACCTTGCTATGAGGCATCGGGTCGTTGGGATCCGGGTTCGAGTAGCAACCTTCGAGTTCTCCGCCAATGCTGACGGGGAGCAGGGCGATATCCGGGCTGATCTGGGTCGGGCCGTCAACGAGCGTGCCCAATCCGTTGAAGATCACGGGCGCGCCGAGTGCGGACGTTTGCGCGAGAGAGTTCGCGGTCCAGGCGACCTGATCGAAGTTGCACGGCATCGCGCTGACGTTGCCGACGACGTCGGCGCTGTCCTCAAACACCGCATCGTATACGCCGCCCCAGCCGCCCTCTTCATTAGAGACCTGCTGCTGCCAGAGGCCTGCCAGCGTCGTGGAGGTTGGATCTGTAAGGTATGTGGTGAGCAGCTTATTGAGCATGGTGATGCGGCTGCCGGTGCAATCGTGGGCGTATTCTGCCTCGTCGTTCGAGTATTCCGGAGAATTGACGTTGACGCGGTTTGGATCGGAGTACAGCAATGTGTGGATACCTGCCGCGTGCGCGTTCACCGAGTCGGGCGTGAGCGTCATAGCCCACGTCAGATACGGCGCCATCTGCTGCCACGAGAACGAGATCGGCCCATTGAGTGTCGTGAAATCCATCAGCGTCATCATGTGAGTCATGGCGATCGGGCCTGGAGTTGGTGACGGCGTGGGCGTAGGCGTGGGCGTGGGCGATGGTGTAGGCGTCGGAGATGGCGTGTGAGACGGCGTGGGCGTCGGAGACGGCGGATCCGAAGGCGTGGGCGTCGGAGATGGCGGATCCGAAGGCGTGGGCGTCGGAGACGGCGGATCCGAAGGCGTTGGAGTAGGAGACGGCGAGCGCCGTGGTGTGGGAGACGCGGAAGGCGTTGGGGACGCGGTCGGCGTGGGGGACGTGGACGGCGTTGGACCCGGCGATACCGTCGAAGTCGGTGTCGGCGATGCGCCGCCATGGCCGCCGTGCGATAGGCTCGGAGGATTCGGAATCGGTCCGCCCCCGCCGCCACCGCCGCAGCCCGCGAGCCACATCGCCGCCACAACGGCAAATATCGCTGCGATCCCAACAGACCTGTGACCCATCGTCCCCTCGCGCTCACGGCGCCCGCCGTAGATACGACGAAACGCCTCTTCCGATAAGAGTCTTCACGCCAATCTTAGCGGTTGGCCAGACGCGCTCACTATGCGAGGAATCACGCGGCGAGGGGACGCGAATCACACGCGAAGCGGCGAGTGATTGATATCACGTAGGAATAAAAAAGACGCCCGCGTCAGAGCGACGCAGGCGCGATGCGGCGGGCCAGGCGCGCTAGACGGCCTGCGAAACCTTCCCCGGAACGCTCGTTCGCAAGGCTTCGAGCACGTCCGTGACGTCGGCGTCGCTCATGCTCGGAAAGAGCGGCAACGAGATAAGCCGCTGCCAGATCTCTTCGGTGACGGGCACATCCGCCGTGAGGTCCTTATGCGCCGTGAAGTGATGGCTCGGAATATAGTGAACGCTCGTGCCGATGTTCTTGGCCTTGAGATCTTCGATAAGCTGGTCGCGCCCGACGCCGGCCTCGCGTTCGTCGACAACGATCGGAAACATGCACCAGCTATGCCGATCCTTTGAGCCGAGTTTGCCAAGACCGCCGACGGAAACGCCGGGGATCTGCTCCACGCCCGCGATAAAACGTTGCGCGATCTCGTCGCGGCGCCGCTGCATCGTATCGAGTTTCTTCAATTGAGAGATGCCGAGGGCGGCGGCTAGGTCGGGCATATTGTCTTTGTAGCCATGCTCCATGATGTCGTAGCGCCACGATCCGGCCGACGTATAGCGCTTCCAAGCATCTCTGTCCATCCCATGAAGCGCAAGAATCCTGACTCGCTCCATCAGCGCATCGTCGTTGGTCAGGAACATGCCGCCTTCGGCCGACGTCACGTTCTTCGTCGCATAGAAGCTGTACGCTGCGGCGTCAGCTCGCGTTCCCGACCATTGTCCGTCGTCTAGCATGCCGATGGCGAGGGCGGCATCTTCGAAGACCTTTATGCCGCGCGGCTTGGCCCACGCCACGATGGGCGCCGCGTTAGCCGGCCGGCCGGCATAATGCATGGTCATGATGATCTTCGTCCGCGGCGTCACCACGCGTTCGATCGTCTCGACCGACAGACAGAGCGTCTCGGGGTCCACGTCGCAGAACACCGGCTTTGCGCCGATCTGTACGGCGCAGTTGGCGCCGGCGACGAAGCTCAGGCTCGGCATCACGATCTCGTCGCCTTCGCCCGCACCAAGCGCCAGGAAACCGAGATGGATCGCCGCCGTACAGCTATTGAGGGCGACCGCATGCTTTACGCCGGCGGCGGCGCCGAAAAGCTGCTCGAACTCGCGGACTTTTGGACCCGTTGTCAGCCAGCCGCGCGACAGCGTGTCGGTGACGGCTGCGATGTCGTCTTCTTCGATGTACGGCCGGCAATACGGCAAGAACTCGGATCGCATGCTATGGTACCCTCTCCAGCATCGGCGGCGGCGGCAAAGTTGAAAGCTTGGGCGGAGCGGCGCTGCCGTCGACGACGACAGCCGTTCGCTCGGCATGCAGTACGCTGCTTGCCATGGCGCGCGCGGCAAGTACGAGCGCGAACATCCACCACGTGAACTTCTGATGCATGATGTGCACGAACAGTGCGCTGACAAAGGTGCCGAACACTCCGCCTTCGATCATGATGCGCATGTCGTACAGGCGATGGCCCTTCGGGATGAAATCCACGGCTTTGAACGTGTACCACCAACCGAGCAAGAGGAAGATCGTGCCGACGACGCCCAGCTCGACGACGACTTCGAGTATGATGTTGTGCGGCCCGCGGTTCCAGTTCGTGTAGAACGTGTTCCAGACCGTGAGGAAATATTTGTTGTACACCGTTCCGAAATTGTCGAGACCCGCGCCGAAGAGCCAATAGTGTTTGGCGGCGACAAGGCCGACTTTCCAAATCGGGATGCGGCCCGAGCCGCCGTTGTCCGCTCCGGTTCGGTCAGGCGCGACGAAGCGCAGCCAGACGTTGGGGTAGATGAAGCTCACGAGCAGTCCGCACACGGTGACAAAGGTGAGTTGCGCGCGGTAGCGGTTCTTCCAGAAGAAATAACCGATCGTCGCCGCATCGGCCACGATCGCGCCTCGCGAACCGACCACATATTGGCCGACCATCAGAATCGCAAAGGCGCCGAGGTACACGATTTTTCTAAAGCCCCACCGCTCTCGCAGGGCTGCCATGACGACCGCTCCGATCGGGAACACCAGCGAAGCAGCGAAGTAATCCGACGACAGGTGGTTGCCCTCGGTGTCGAAGTGCCCTTTGAGGCGCCCCTGGTTGATGAACTGGCCGCTGGAGAAAACAATGGCGCCGAAGATCGCTGCGATGCACGATCCGATGATGAAGGCGGCCAGCAATAGCTTGAATTCGTCTTCTTCCACGGGGACGATGATAAAGCCGAGATAGAGCACGATGAGCGACACGAGCGTGCCGTAGTACGTCAGCACGTTGGCGTCCACGTTGACCGCCCAGAGCAGCGAGGCCGTGGCCCAGACGAAGTAACCTATCCACATCACTGCGGAGATGCCCGGATTCACGACGCGGCGCTTGCGCGCGACCCAGAAGAGCACGGCGAGAAGCGCCATTCCGCCGGCGAGTTTCGTTGCGCTGCTTCCGGACGTGAGGTTCAAGTACGAATCAGACGGCACGAGCAGCGCGTAAAAGGCGACCGGGAAGATCCACGGGCGCTTTATGCTGAAGATCAGAGCCGGCGGGATGAAGAGGACCGCGATCGCCATCGCGATGCCGGTCTTGGTCCCGCAATAGCCAGACAAAAGTCCAAACGCGATCGTGCATCCTTGATCGCCAAGCGCAAGTTGGAACGCGCATGCCAAGAGAAAGACGAAGACCCCGACCGCAACGCCGAGGGCCACCCAGCCCCACGCCGACAGCTTCGGTATTTGCGTTGGCCCGAGCACCGGCAGATAAATCACAGCGCGGATCCCCGGAGCGTCGCCGCGCGGGCAAACTTGGTCAGCTCGCGGCGAATGGCGACGCGCGCACCTTCACCCGAATAGCGTGAGATCACGTACTCGCGACCGGCGATATTCGGTGTTAACTCGCCCGCCCGCAGACGAGAGCGCAGTTCTCGAAGCTGCGCGGCCGCTTCGTTCTCGGTCAGCGCAAGCCGCGACGCCTCGAATGGATGATTCCAGATGACTTCCCGGCCATGATTGAGCGCTTCGAGCACCATGAATGAGAGACCGTCGTGCCGCGGCAGCCGCAGGAGGACGTGCGAGCGCGCGTAGACCGCGTCCATATCAAGCTGATGGCCGAGGAACGTCACGTTGCCCGGCGCAATGCGGCCCGCGCCGTCGGTGCCGACGACGAGAAAACGGACGTCTGTGAAACGCTCGGCGAGCGAGAGGACGATCTCGCCTCCGTAGAAATCGAATTTGGGGCTCGGCAGATACGCCAGAACCGTCAGCGGCTCCGGCGGCATCGGCCGCAAGTCGACCGCGCTCAACGCGCTCAGCGGGAATTGCTTTGCGGCGATCCCGGCGTGACGAAGCTCTTCGACGAGCTCGGCGGAGACCGCCCAGTCTTCGACCAGTCCGGTGGCGTGCTGCTCTACGACCCGCGGTTCGCGCGCGCGCAAGACGTCGCTGCCGACCCAATGCTTGATGACGGGCCGGCGCATCGCTTTGCAGACGTCAAAGATGCGCGGTCGCACGAAAGGTCCGCCGCCGACTTGGTAGACGACGTCGCAAAACGGCACGCGCAACGCTGAGAACCGACCGTAGACGCAGCGGAGATTCTCGTCGCCCAACGCTTGCAGCAGCGGTTTCGCGAGCCGCGGGAATCCGAGAAGCAGGACCGTCGCCTGCCGCTCACCGCGCGTCGACGGAGATCGGCCGCTATTCGAGACGTCCGAGGATGCCATCATAGGAGGACGATCTTCTCCCGATCGTGCTTGACGCGGCGAGTGGCGTTGCGCGAGTCCAAGATGGACGTCGCGTGGGTCGTGATCATATCCCAATCGGTTTCGTCGTGGTCGGTCATGATGCACACGCAGTCGGCAGCGCTCAATCGTTCCGGCGTGAGAGGAACCGAGTGCCGCAAGCGTCCGTTTCGATCCCGAAAACTCGGCACGTGCGGGTCGTGATACGTCACGATGGCTTGATCTGCTTCGAACAAGTACATGCATTTCAGAGCGGGGGATTCCTGCCAGTCGTCCACGTTCTTCTTGTAGGCCATACCGACCAGGAGTATGTTCGCGTCGCGCATCGGCTTGCCGCCAAGGTTGAGCTGGCGGATGACCTTCTCGCGGACGAATTGCGGCATGAGGATGTTGATCTCGGCCGCAAGCTCCGAGAAGCGCAGGTGGAAATCGTGTTGGCGCGCGGCCCAGGCGAGATAGAACGGGTCCAGCGGGATCCAGTGTCCGCCGACGCCCGGCCCAGGATCGAAACGCATGATGCCGTACGGCTTAGTCGCCGACGCTTCGATCACTTCCCAGACGTTGATGCCGAGCTTGTCACAGAGAAGCGCGAGCTCGTTCACGAGCGCGATGTTGACCGCGCGGAAGGTGTTTTCGAACACCTTGGTGATCTCGGCCACTTTGGGGCTCGAGACCGCGATGACTTCGGGAATCGTCTGCTTGTAGAATGTGGTTGCGACGTCCAAACACGCCGGCGTCAGCGCGCCGACGATCTTGTTGACGTTGAGCGCGCTCAACTCGACGTTGCCCGGATCAGAACGCACGGGTGAGAACGCGAGGAAGTAATCTTCGCCTGCCTTGAGGCCCGATGAGTCGAAGATCGGCCGCAGCACGTCTTCCGTAAGCCCGGGATACGTCGTGCTTTCAAGCGTGATGAGCCGGCCAGGCAGCAGTTGCGCGGCGATCAGTTCGCCCGTGCGCCGGACGAACGATGTGTCGGGGTCTTTGCTCGCGGTGACGGGCGTCGGCACGCAGATCACGATCACGTCAAAATCGCGGATGGAATCGAAGTCGGTGGTGGCGGTCAACTTTCCGCTCGCCACGGCTGATGCAAGATCGTCGTCGCGGACATCGCGAAGATAGTTGAGCCCTTTGGTGAGCTGCGCAACCCGGATATGATCGTGGTCCACGCCGACGACGTCGAAGCCCGCCTTCGCGTGGGCCACGGCGAGAGGCAGACCGATAAAACCGATGCCGATGACGCCGACGCGGGCCGTGCGCGCGATGATCCGCTGCTTCAGCAGCTCCCGGTGATTGGGGCGCTCGATCGTCTCAAGCGCCTGCATCGGCGGCTCCCGCGAGGTCAGCCGCTTTCGACGCTGCACCATCGATGTTCGGAAGAGCTGAGTGAACCGCACCGTTGCCGGCGGCGGGTGACGACGCCGCTATCTGCGTTGCGACTCCATTGCGCTCGCCGATCAAGTGCGGGCTCGGCGTATACGACGGCACAAGGGCGCTCATCAACTTGACGACCGTCTCCGGATCGGGAGTGCGGACGGCGAGATCGAGCCTGCCGATCGTGTCGGAAAGACGATCGTATTCGATGCGTTCCTGCTGCGCCATGAAGAGCCGTTCGTTGATGGTCGGGTTCTCACGCTCGCGCGCGGTGAGCATCTCTTCAAAGAGCTTTTCGCCGGGCCGGATGCCGGTGAAGACGATATCCACGTCCTCGTACGGCCGCAGCCCCGAGAGACGGATGAGATTTTCCGCGAGCTCGACGACGCGTACCGGCTCGCCCATATCCATGACAAAGACCTGGCCATCGCGTCCGATCGCCATCGCTTCGAGAACGAGCGTGACCGCCTCTGGTATCGTCATGAAGTAGCGGACCATGTCCGGATGCGTGACGGTGATCGGCGAGCCGCTCTCGAGCTGGCGCTTGAACGTGTTGATGACGCTGCCGCGGCTGCCGAGCACGTTGCCGAATCGTACCGAGACGAATTCCGTTCCGGTGCGGCCTTCGAACGACTGACAGATGAGCTCTGCGGCGCGTTTGGTCGCGCCCATCATGCTGCTCGGATTGACGGCTTTATCGGTGGAGATCATCACGAACTTCGCGACGCCGCTCGCGGCGGCCGCGAGCGCGAGCACTTGCGTGCCAAGGACGTTGTTGCGCACGGCCTCGCACACGTTGTCCTCGACGATCGGCACGTGCTTGTGGGCCGCGGCATGGAAGACGATATGGGGGCGGAATCGCGCGAACGTGCGGCGCACACGAGCCACATCGGCCACGTCGGCGACGATGATGCGTGTCTGCGTGAAGCCGAGGCTCGAGCGCAATTCTTGGTCGATGGCGAACAGGCTGTTCTCACCATGGCCGAGCAGCAGCAGCAGTTTCGGCTCGAATGCCGCGATCTGGCGGCAGAGTTCGCTGCCGATCGAACCGCCGGCGCCCGTGACGAGCACGATCTGGTTGCGTAGATGCGGCGCGGCGAGGCGCGCATCGATAGTCACGCGCTTGCGCCGCAGGAGATCTTCCAGACTGACGTCGCGCAGGCGGCCGACTTGGATCGTGCCCATGAGCATCTCCGCGACCTCGGGCAACACCTTGACCACGATCCGTCCACCGTCGGGCGCCGAAACGCCGGAGCACAAGTCATTGATGTCGCGGACGCGCTCGCGCGACACATTGGTCGCGGCGATGATGACGCACTCCGCCTCGAAGCGCTTGATGATCTCGGCGATCCGGTCCACCGCCCCGACAACAGCCACTCCTTCGACGCTTTTGCGGACCGGCGAGTCGTCGATGCAGCCGACGACGTCGAAAGGAAGATCGTCGCGCGCGGCGATGAGCCGGATGAGCGCCGCTGCGGCGTCTTTCGATCCGACGACAAGCGTCCGCTTGGCGTGCGGTTTTCTGCTGCGGGCGACGGTACCGATCTCAGCGCCACGGCGGGCGCGCGCGATCGGGCGGATCGCGAGGAACAAGGCCGAGGCGAGCGTCGCCGAGAGCGGAGTCCACGCGAAGTCGATCGCTCGGCTGAGCGCGATCAACAAGCCGGTCGCCGCGACCGCGCCGACGAGCGTGAACAGCGCGCGCGGCGCGGGTCGCGCCATGCGCCCATGGAGATATTCAAATCCGGCGGTCATGAAGGCGAGGATGACGCCCGGGAAAATGATGGAAAAGACGACGGCCGCGAACGTCGGAGCGATCTTCGTCCCCGTCAAGATGCCGGCGGCCGCAAACGCGCCGACCGCCACCAGAACGTCGAATCCCAGGCTGATGAGTGAGCGCGACCGGCCGTTGTCCGGTCTCTCGCCGTCTCCTACGCTCGCCGACACGTGATTCGCACTTTCAAGCTCTTCTGCCGGTCAGTTCTCGAGATCGCCCGTCAGCGGAACCGTTGCCGCCGTCGAAGCTTCGAGCATGTAACCGGGATAGCCGGTTGCGGCAGGGGCGCGGTTCATCACGACGCCCAAGATGTTCGAGGTCGCCGCGAACTGCAAGCGTTGGATCGCGCGTTTCGCCGAGTCGGTATCGGTTCGCCCGGCGGCGACGACAAGCACGACGCCGTCGGTCTTGGCCGAGAGCGCGGCCGCGTCGATCACCGGCAAGAGCGCGGGCGTGTCGAAGATGACCATCTGATACGTCTCGAGCAAACCCGCCACGATCTCATCGAAGCGCGCCGACTGGATCAGCTTGACCGGATTGGGTGCGTGTGCGCCCGACGGCATCAAGTCGAGATTGGCGTAGCGCGTCTTGACGATGACGTCTTGCGGCATCGCATCGCCGATGACGACGTTCGACAGACCGTTGTGATTGGGAACGCCCAGCCGGTCGTGCAGAACGCCGCGGCGCATGTCTGCGTCGACGAGCAGCACGCGCGGCCGCATCTCGGCCATCGCAATAGCGGTGCTGAGCGCGACGGTTGACTTTCCGTCGCCCTCTGTCGGGCTTGTGATGGCGAGGGTGCGCAGCGGCTTGTCGGATGAAAACCGGATGGCCGTCACGAGCTGGAGGTATGCCTCGATCGTCATCGCGCGGAGCTGCGGAAGCCGCGCTTGCATCCTCTTATCCACTGCTTCCAGATCGGGAATGCTCGTCAAGACGGGAGCAGGCAGCGCGCGGGCGACATCGGCTTCGTCCTTGAGCGTGTTGTCGAAGAAGTCTATGACGAAGACGCCGCTCACTCCGAGCAGCAGGCCTAAGACGAGTCCGATCCCGAGCACGAGGACCCACGACGGCTTGACCGAGGCGAACCGCGGATTGGCGGGCTCCGACACGGCGACATCCGAGAGGGCAAGTGTTTTTGCGACGAGCGCATCGTTGTAGTGCTGCTTCAACGACGTGTAAACGCCTTCGGCGAGCTGCGCTTCGCGCTGCAGATTGGCGAGGGTCTGCGTGGTCGTCGGCAGTTGCCGGACTTGCGCTTCGTTTTGCTGCTGCTGGGATCGCAACGTGACCAGCTGCTGCTCGTCCCCGGCGATCTGAGAGCGAAGGCTCGCGGCTTGCTGATCCAGCGTCTGCGAGACCGGGTTCGGCACGATCGTGTTCGAGGCGACGTAGGTGGGCGGTTGGGAAGACAGCTCTTTCTGCAGCTGGGCTTCCTGCTGCTCGAGCGCTTGCACGGTGGGATGCGCTTCGGTGTACTGCTTGCGCGCGTACGCGAGCTGCACGCGGACTTGCGAGAGCTGCTGCTGCAGCTGCGTGACCACCGGATTCTGTTGCACGGTGGTTCCACCGACCATCGTGCGCGCACCGGCGTCGATTTGCCCCATCACGTTGCCGAGCGCTGCTTGCGCTTGCTGCTGATCCACCTCGACTTGCGCGATGCGCGTCGCGGTGTCGGTGAATTGGCCGACCGTGGCCTGCGTTTGGGCCGTGGAGTCTCCGATCACGTGCGTGTTCTGAAACGATGCGAGCGCTGCATCGGCTTTTGTCATGGCCGCTTGCGCGACGGGTATCTGGGTTGAAAGATACTGCATCGCGACGACGGATTGGTTGGCGATCAAGCCGCGCTGCTTCTCGATCAGGACCTTGCCGAATTCATTCGCGATCTTCGCCGACATCTCGCGCGTGGACCAGGAGCTCTGCAGCGTCACGATCTGCGTGTTCGTGACCGGAGCGACGTAGATATGGTATTTCAGGAGGTCGTAGGCGTCGATGTGCTTGAGTCCGAGGTTTTGGATGACCTGAGCAGCGACGCTCTTGTCCTGCAAAAGTGTCGCATAGGTTTCGACGGACTGCACACCGCCCGCGGCGACGAGCGCGTTGAGCACCGGCAGATCCGTATTGACGCCGTTGAAGTTCTGCGACGAATTGCCGGTGAGGAGCTCGATCTGCGTGACGTACGATTTCGGCCAGAGGAACGCGTACACGAGGCAGATGGCGAAGAACACTCCGAAGATCGCCCAGAACGTTCTGCTCCGCCGCTTGAGCGTGGAGAATATCTTGACGAAGTCGTTCTCGCGCGACTGGTCCGGCAAGGCCGAAACGTGGCCATTGCTGGGCAATTGATACATGATCGGTCTGGCCTCTCGTTCTCTAGTGACCGGCCCGCGAGGCGTCCGCGATGTCGTTCGCCTCGCCGGCCGCGTGGTAGGTTATGGTGTCGGTGTACCGGTGCATCCAGACGGACCGCCCGGACACGGCGTTGGGATCGATGCTTCGCTGCCGGTGACGCTGTTCAAGTCGGCGTTGATCGTCGCATTGGTCGCTTGGCCCGGATTCCAGAGCGGCGCTGACGGGAACAGCGAACTGTTTGCCGACGATTGCGCTGCGATATCGTTCAGCAAAGTCAATTCGGCGAAATTCGGTGCGGCTTCGAGATGTTGCACCCACGCCTGCACCGTGTTGAAGTTCCAGTCGTCAAACGCGGTGTTGCAGCCGGACGGCGGACACTGCGACGATTTCTTATAGACATACAGCGCCGCCGCGGTCGTGAAGACATCGCTGACTGCGGCTGATGCCATTACTGCGCCGCTGTCGCCCAGGGCGAGCGTGGTCGAAGGACCGTGCCCTTCGAACATCAAGGTCCAACCTTGCGAGCCCGACGCTGCTTGCGCGACGACGATGTAATTTCGAGAAGCGACCATGACGTACGGCGAACCGGCTGGGGTCGGTTGCGCCGGTGACGTCACGTTGAAGGCGCCGTTTGCATCTGCCGTGCTCGTTCCCGCCTGCGGAAAGCACCCGCAGCTGAAGACGATGCCCGCGTTCGCTGCCGGAGCGTACGAGAATCCGCCGCCATACGTGCCGCCGGTGGCCACCTGCATGCCCATCGCTTGCAGCACCGGCGACGGCACTGGCGAGGGACTTGGGCCGAGGCTCGGCGATGGCCGCGGGCCGGGTCCCGGCAGGGTGGAACCTCCGCCTCCGCCGCAGCCGGCGATCAGCGTTGCGGTCAGCACCGCTGCGGCGCTGACGGCGCCGACGTATTGCATGCTCTTCATGAACTAATTCGTCTCCTTACTTGTGGGGGTTAAATGTGCGGGAACAGATTTCGTAGCCCTATGAGGAGCAAGTAGAGCGGATTTGATTGACCGTTGCCGTTGATGCCGTGCTTCGACTTGGGAACGAAGACGACGTCACCTTTCTGCATGGTCAGGTCCGCGGTCGTCTGCCCATTCTGCAGCGCGTCGTAGAGATTGACGTTGAACTTCTGCACTTGGCCGCTGGCGACCGTACGGGTGACGGTGATGTTGTTCAAGTCGCCGTCAGCAGCATCGCTATTGCCGGCCTTCGCGATCGCCATGGAAAGCTTGTCACCTTGCGCGATCTCAATCTCGCCCGGGTGATCCACCGCGCCGGAGACTTCCACGTCGATCGTCTCGGGCGACGGAATATAGACGATGGAACCGTCGGTCACGGGCACGTCCTGCGACGTGTCGCCCAGACCGTAGAGTTTCTGGAGCGAAACCTCTTCGAGATGCCCCGCGTAGTCGGTGACCTTCGCGGTGGGATACGCTTGCGCCGTGCCTTCGAGTCCGCCGGCAGCGGCGACCGCATCGGTGAGCCGTGCAGACGAAGTCAGTTGATACTTGCCGGTGTGCTGCACGCCGCCCAACACGAGGACGTTGATCTCGCCTTGCTGGGCGAGAATGACGGTGACCACCGGATTGCGCACGTACTTCTTCAACGCGGCAGCGATCGTCTTGCTCGCCGCTTCCGGGGATTCGCCGGCGACGTGCACGCGGCCGATAAGCGGATACGAGATGTCGCCTGACGGCAGCACCGTGACCGACTGCGAAAGCGTGGAGTCGCCGAAGACCTGGACGTTCAACTGATCGTTGGCGTGGATGATGTACTCAGATGTCGCGGCGACCGGTGCCGCAGCGGGGGCCGGCGTGACCTCACCGATGGGCGAAGCCTGCGCGACCCCCGCCGTCCCGCAGATCATAGCGGCGGCGAACCCGAGCGCGGTTAAGAGACTTGCAGATTTCGAGACAGACATACTCACGAGATTCCTCATATCACCTATGTTAGTGCGCCAAAGTGACTCTGGCGTTACTTATGCTTATGCCCATTGTGGTCGCGCGCCCCGTATTCGGCGGCCAATAGCCGCCCCCCGAGATTGGGGTCCACCCAGGCCTGACCGAGCGCAAGCGAGCGAAGCGCCGCTCCCAACACTTCAACGGATGAAGCTGTGCTTACCGCACACGAGCAGCCTGCGTTGAGCGCATTTTGAACGAGCCCAGGCTGTCCGCCCCCGACAAGTGCGCATATCGGGACACCCGGCAGCGACTTTGCCAGCCACGAGACGGTGTGGAGCGGGTCGTTGATCTGCGCTTCGAAGCCGACGATGATCGCGCCGACCTCCTTGCGCCGCAGATCGTCGGGCGCCAGATCGGTCTGTTGGTACGAGCCCACGACTTCGGCGATTCCGGATTCCTCCAGAAGCCCCGCGAACGCTTCGCGGACGATATTCTGGTCGTCGACCAGAGCGATTTTCATCGGCTTGACGCTTGATAGAGCCATTACTGTCTCATCCTAGTGTGATGTGCAACGCGGCGCCATGCGGTCTTTGCCCCTTCCGGGCTAGGCCAAGCGACCTTATAAGGTCGCGTGTTGGTACGTAGGTCCTAACGCGCGCGCTGCGCGCTTGCCCAGCGTCGCCACGGTAAACCCCGCGCGCCGCCACGCCTCGGCATCGAAGAAGTTGCGCGCGTCGACGAGCACGCGACCTCGCATGAGCGCTCCGACGCGTTCCGGTTCGATCGACGCGAAGACCGAGTGATTGACGACGAGCACGACTGCCTCGGCATCGCGCACGGCCGAGTCGAGATCGGGGCTCAGGCCGTGTTTGAATCCGCGCGCGATCGGATCGTAGACGCCGACCTCGTAGCCGTGTTCTTCGAAGAGCGCCACGAGCCGCTCGGTCGGGCTCTCACGCGAATCGTCGACATCTGCTTTGTACGAAGCGCCGAGCAGCGCGATTTTGCGACGCTCGCCGCTCGGCACGTGATCGCGGACGAGGCGCACGATGTGATTCGGCATGCGCGCGTTTACTCGTCGCGCGGTCTGGATGAGTTCTGTCGTGAACGGATGTGCGTCTGCGAGAAACTGCGGATCGATCGGGATGCAATGACCGCCGACGCCCGGACCCGGGCTGAGGATGTTCACGCGCGGATGCTCGTTCGCAAGCCTGATGACTTCCCACGCGTCCACGCCGAGCTCTTCGCAGAGCACGGCGAGTTCGTTTGCGAGCGCGATGTTGACGTCGCGAAATGTGTTCTCAACGACCTTGACGAGTTCGGCCGTCGTGGCATCGGTCTGGAACAATCCGCCGGTGACGAAGGATGCATAGAGCTCGCGCGCGCGCTGCGCATCCTGCGGCCGTCGCCCGCCGATGATGCGTGAGTTCTCGCGAAGCTCGCGCACGATGGCGCCGGGGATGACGCGTTCCGGGCAGTGCGCAAGCGCAACGCTATCGGGGTCGACGCCGGCCGCGCGCAAGGCCGGCACGAATATCCGATCGAGCGTTCCGGGGGGCACGGTCGATTCGAGGACGATCAACTCGCCGCCGCGCAGATGCGATGCGATCGCCTTTGCGGCTGCCTGCACGTAGCTGAGGTCGGGGCGGCCGTCGCTCGCATTCGGCGTCGGCACGCACACGAGAAATGCGTCTGCGGGTGTCACGTCGTCGACGATCCGGAGCTTGCCCGATGCGAGCGCCTGCGCGACGAGCGTCCTCACTTCCAGCTCTGCGATGTGATCGGCACCGGCACGCAATCGAGCGCGCACGTCTGCGCTCACGTCGTAGCCGTTGACGTCGTGACCGGCCAGCGCGAGCATGGAGCCGGTGGGCAATCCGATATAGCCAAGTCCAAGGATGGTGACGGTCATGCAAACCTCGGGAGATGCGGCCGACGCACGCGCAGGCGCAGATGTGACCACCTCATACTAGCCGTTGGCGGCACGTCGCAAGAAGAACGAACTAGCCTGCGGTGGGCCACCCAACGGGCCTAATGTGGCGTGAGGGGTGAGTCTTTCGGCCTAATGACGCGGTGCGGCAACACGGCTTCGGGCGAGACCAGCGGTGCGGGATCCAGCCCGTAGATGCGGTCGAGATCGAACCACTTCAGGATGTCGAGCGCGCGGCCGGCTTGCGCGTTTGTGATCAGCGACCTCCAGCCGTCGGACCGGGATCCGCCTTGTTTGATCCCGCCCGCGGACTCCCACGCCATAGACGATGGTCGCGCGATATGCGCGAAGACCGCGTCGTCGAGCGGCCGCTGCAAGAATTCGAAGAGCCGCGAAACTTCGCGCCGCGGGTCGCTTCTGAACGATTCGTAGAAGGCGACGTGGATCTCGCCTTTGCAGAACTGGCGCACGGGCACCATGTTCTCGATGCACCAGCGCGCGACGTGCGCTTCGAACGGGTCGGAGATGGCGGCCAACCGGTCGCGCAGCGGAGACAGATAGTCGGCGACGAGTTGGCTCTGGCCGAGGAATTCGGACATGTCGAATCCCCAGCTGTAGCGAACGCGCGATGCCGCAACCGCGCATGGATGGCGCAGCACCAAGACGATGGGCATCCCCGGCGACAAGTCGGACAACCAGCGAAGAAACAGACCGGCGCGGATATCTTTGATCAACCTCCGCTTACTGATCAACCGCCGGTTATAGAAATCCGTCCAACCGTTGCGGATCTTCCCCGACACGATCGCCTTCGCGGGTTCGACGAACTCGGGCCGCGTATCGCCCGTTCGCAGATACTGCCGATTCGAAAACGCGCGGCACATGGGAACGTGCAGCGCGGCGAACGGTTCGAAGATGAAGCGATACTTGTTGTCGTGGTTGATGATCTCGGCGATCCACGTCGTGCCGCCGCGCCCGCTGCCGGCTAAGAAAACCGTTGCGCGCTGATCGCCGCCGATATCGAGGTGGACCTGCGCCGCCAGCGCTCGCACGGCGCGCACCGCTCTATGCACGGCTTCACGAGGAAATCGCGAGCGAAAGGAAGCATTGTTCGCCCGCACATGGCCTCCGCCTTGGAATCGCCGGCAGGACCCGACGTCGCTCTGCCATTCGATGCGCGCATCGCGCGCATCGGTCTCGTCATGCCCTTCTACAACGAGGCGCCAAACCTTGCCCAAACGCTGAAGAGCATCGCGGCGCAGACGATCGATCACCGGCGTCTGTATTTCGTCGGCGTGGACGGCGATTCGTCCGATGACGGCCGGGACATGATCGAGCACTGGCTTGCGAGAGGCGACATCGCGGGGTGCGTCGTGAGCAATCCGCGCCGGCGTATCCCGATCTCGCTCAACGCCGGCATTCGCGCGCTGACGAACGCGGATCTAATCGTTCGTCTCGACGCGCACACCACATACGGGCCGAAGTATATCGAAGACATCGTCGCGGCGTTTTCGAATGGGCCGCCGGATCTCGGCTGTGTCGGCGGCCTTCAGCTGCCGGACGACGGCAGTTCGTTTTCGACGCAGCTATCCGGCGCGCTGCTGACGCATCCGCTCGGCGTCGCTCGTCTCGGCGTCAAGTCGCTGACGAAACCGCAGTTCACGGACACGATGTATCTCGGCGCCTGGCGGCCAGGACTCTTGCAGCACCTCGGCGGTTTCGACGAGAATTGGATCGCGAACGAAGATTCGGAGCTCGAATCTCGGTTGCGTGCTGCGGGTTGGCGCATGCTGCTCATTCCGGTCGCTAACCGCTATCGCGTGACGCGCGGTGCGCGAAGCACGGTGCGCCAATGGGCGGGATATGGATATTGGCGTGCGCAGACGATACGCCGGTATCCGCAGGAGTGGCGATGGCGGCATGCCATCGTCATCGCGGGATTGATCGTGCTCGTGGCCGGGGCGATCTCGCCATGGCGGTGGTTCTTGCTGCCCGCATACCTTGTCTACGCGCTAGGCGTCCTCGTGCTCGGCCGCGGCCATGCACCGTTTGCGGCGAATCTTTGCGCTTGCGTCGTCTTCCCGATCGTGCACATCGCGTACGCCGTCAATTTTTTGCGCGGCCTCGCCCATCGCCCGGCGCCGTTCACGAAGGCCCTCTGACCGCTCCCGCCGCGCGCCCCGAAAAGGTCGCCTCCGCCCCCGCGATGTCCGGCATGGACGACCGCCCATAGATCTTTTCCAGCCCGAATGATTCGACGATCGCGTACGCGCGCTCGACATCGCTCGGCGCGACGTTGTTGCGCCACGACTCGACGAGGCGCGCGCCGTCGAGCGACGGTCTGGGCCGGCTGCGGTCGACAGCCGTGACCTGCACCGATGCGGATGGCGTCGTCATGTTCTCGAACACCCGGTTGTCGTATCGCCGGCCCAGGAACGCGAACAGCCGTGATACTTCCGCCGCGGGATCGACGCAGAGGTTTTCGTAGAACGCGAGATGGATGTCGCCGCGCGCGAAGGACCGGAAGGGCACGTAATTTTCGACGCACCAGTCAAAGACGTGCCGTTCGAAATCGCTTCGAGCCGCGCGGATGGCAGCGACGAAGGGCCCGAGGTGGTCGGCGATCAGATCCGGCTGTGTCAGGTAATCTTCGCGGATGTCGTCCCAGCCCAGCTGCGCGCGCGAACGCGCGACCGCGCACGGATGCCGCAGCAGCAAGACGATCGGCATGCCCGGGAAGTGCGCGCGCATCCAGCCCAGCATAAGCGTCGTGCGAACGTCTTTGACGATGCGCTGGGTGTAGACGCCGGGCAGGTTGAGGCCGTCCACCCACGCGTCGCGGAGGGCACCGGTGAAGATCGCCGTCGCCGGGCCCAGATAGGTCGGATCGTTGGATTCCGCGCGCAGATATTGGCGGCGTGCGAACGCTCGCACGGCGGGCACGTTGCCGCGATGGAACGGTTCGACCATGACTCTGTAGTGATGATCGAAATTCGCAACCTCCGCGGCCCACGTCGTACCGCTGCGGCCCGAGCCCGTAAGGAGCAGCGTGCGGCGGTAATCGCGATTCACGTCGAGATAGAGCGCGTGGCTGATGATGGAAAGACGCCGCCTGAATCGTTCTCCGGCCGGGGTCGGCGCCCGCCTTCGCGTCGTGTTCGTCACGAGAGATGATATCGGAAAGATATGGCGCGGGCCTTTATGCAACCAAATGTAGGGCGGGCCTTTATGGCCCGCCGGCGGACCGTAAAGGTCCGCCCTACATCGCATGGCGGCGGACCGTAAAGGTCCGCCTACATCGCATGGCGGCGGACCGTAAAGGTCCGCCCTACATCGCGAGCAATGCGCGCGCGGCGTCCGGATCCGGCATCGGGTGGTCGTTGTAGATCCGATCCAATCCGAAGAGCCCGAGGATGTGGAGAGCCCGCTTCACTTGCGACGGCGTGATCTCGTTTCGCCATTGCGTGAGCGGGTCGGCGTGCGTCGCGATCGCGCTCTTGCGTCGCCGAACTTGGCTCGACGGGATCGACAGCTCACCGAGTGAACGCGGATCGTAGTCGCGGCCAATGTGGTCGAAGAGTCCCGAAATCTCCCGGTCCGGGTCCATCACAAAGCCTTCGTAGAAAGCGATGTGGATTTCGTCCTTCGCGAACTGTCGGAGCGGCACGATCGTCTCGACGCACCAGCGATACATCTGCTGCTCAAATGGATCACTCGTTGCCGCCATCTCGTCGGCAACGCCGCTCAAATGATCTTCGACGAGCTCTTGGTTTGAGAGGTATGCGTCAGTGAGCGGGCGCCAGTGAAGGCTTAAGCGCGACGCGACGGTCGCAAGCGGATGCCGGAGCAGCAACACGACGGGCATTCCTGGAAAATTCAAGCTCAGCCACTTGAGGAACAGATTGGCGCGGATGTCTTTGACCAGCCTGCCCTTTGAGAACCACGTTTTGTTGTAGCGATCGACCCACCCCGCTCGAAGTCGGCCGCCAAGGACGCTTCTCGCGACCGCTAAGCGCTTATCATCGCGCGCGTCGGGCCGCAAGTAGGTCATCGCCCCGAATGCTCTGCTGCTCGGAACTTTGTCAGGGTGGAACGGCTCGAACATATAGCGGTAGCGGTGGTCGAAGTTGATGATCTCCGACACCCATGTCGTTCCGCTGCGGCCGCTGCCGGCAAGCAGCACGGTGGACCGATGATCGCCGCCGACGTCGATGAAAAAGCGATGGCTCGCGTACGCGAATTGCGCGCCGAACACGCGTGAGGCGGTGCGCGCCTCGCGGAACAGATGGTGGGCGGTCTGCAGCAGGATGTGAGTCATGCGTGCGTCCGCTCATAGGCGTTCGGCCGAGCAGCCCACGGATTGAGCTGCTTCGGCATGGCATCCTCACCATACAAGGCGTCGAGGCCGAACATCGCGAGGATCTCAAGCGCGCGTTCGATCTGATGAGGCAGGGTATGCGCGCGCCAGCTGTCCACGAGATCGTGCCGCCGCACCGTTCGCGTTTCGTCGCGATTGAGCAGCGTGGGCCGGCACAGCTTATTGAAGATCGCGCGCGTGTATGGCCGCTCGAGATAGTGGAAGAGCCGGTCGATCTCAAATTTCGGCCGCTCGCAAAAGTTCTCATAGAACGCGACGTGGACGTCGCCCGGCGCGAGCTGACGCAGCGGCACGTAGTTCTCGACGCACCACAGGAAAAGTTGCCGTTCGAATTCGGTGCTTGCGCCCGCGATCTCGTCGCGCAAGGTGCCTATGTGGTCGTCGAGCAGCGCTTCTTGGCTGAGGAGCTCATCGAGATGGTTCTTCCAGCCCAACCGTAACCGCGAATTCGCGTCCGCGATCGGATGGCGAAGCAGCCAGATGATCCGTGTTTTTGGAAATCGGTCGCGCAGCCACTTGAGCATGAGGTTCGCGCGGATCTCGGGGATCACGCGTCGCCGGCTGATGAATCGGTGATTGTAGCGATCCACCCATGGATTGCGGATCGCGCCGCTGAGGACGAGACGGGCGGGCTGTACGAACGCGGGATCCGTGTTGTCGGGCCGCATGTACTGACGATAGTTGAAGTTGCTGACTTCTTCGGTGCGATATGGTTGGAACGGTTCGAAGAGAAAGCGATACTCGTTCGCGTAGTTGATGATGTTCGACACCCAGGCCGTGCCGCTGCGGCCGGTGCCCGCGACCAGGACTGCGGTCGCCGGATCGGGATCGAGGTCGATGATCGGCCTGCTCACGACAGATACCAGGCGACACAGACGTGCCTGACGGACTTCATATTACATTGCTTGGCTTCGAGCGGCGCCGAAAACCTTTCGCACCGCCGCAATCCGCGCTCGACCAAGCAACGGTTGAGCCCACGGTCACGACAGCATGCCGAGGTATGCCATTGCAAAGCGTGGAAAAAGCAGTTGGGCCAGTGCGGCCCGTATACGTTTGGAGGCTGTTTTGTCCAATTCGAAGACACTGCTCGTAGAGCCGCATGGCGGAACGCTCGTGGACCGGGTGGCAAAGCCAGGGCCGGCCCTGAAGCTTGCGGCCGACGCAGCGACGGCGCCGAAGATCGCTCTTTCCGAGAGGTCGCTCTGCGACGTCATCTGCATCGCGACGGGCGCATACTCGCCGCTCGAAGGCTTCATGGGTTCGGCGGACTATTCATCCGTGGTGGACAAAATGCGCCTGACAAACGGGCTCGTCTGGCCGATTCCCATCGTGCTGCCGATCGAAGAGTCGCTCGCCAAGCGGCTGAAGCCCGGCGACACCGCGTCGCTCGTCGACGGTTCCTTCAATATGGTCGCTACGATTGAGATCTCCGAGATCTTTCAGGCTGACCACGAGCGCGAAACGAGCAAGGTCTACGGCACATCCGATCGCGAGCATCCGGGCGTGGCAGCGGTGCTTGACGCGCCGCCGTTTTACTGCGCCGGCAAAATCACGCTGATCTCAATGCCGAAGCCGGACTACCCCGAACATGCGCTCACACCGGCGCAGACGCGCGCCAAGTTCGCCGAGCTCGGCTGGCGCACGGTTGTCGGCTTCCAGACGCGCAACCCCGTGCACCGCGCGCACGAATACCTGCAGAAAGTCGCGCTCGAAAGCGTCGACGGTCTTCTGCTGCACCCGCTCGTCGGCAAGACCAAGGGCGACGACGTTCCCGCCGATGTCCGCATGCAGTGCTACAAGGTATTGCTCGAAAAATATTATCCCCTCGGCCGCACCGTGCTCGGAGTCTTCCCCGCAGCCATGCGGTACGCCGGTCCACGCGAAGCAGTTCTCCACGCCATAGCGCGCAAGAACTACGGCGTGAGCCACTTCATCGTCGGACGCGATCACGCGGGTGTGGGGACGTACTACGGAACCTTCGACGCGCAGCGAATCTTCGATGATATCGAAGACGAGCTCGGCATCACGATCATGCGCTTCGAGCACTCGTTCTGGTGCAACGTTTGCGAGGGGATGGCGACGACCAAGACGTGTCCGCACAAGCCCGAGGACCGGGTGGCCCTCTCGGGCACGAAAGTGCGTGACATGCTGCGGTCGGGTCAACGGCCTCCACAGGAGTTCTCGCGCCCTGAGGTGGCGGACGTGCTCATCGCTGCAATGGCCGGGACGAGCGCCTAAAGGCGCCGCAGGTCCCAGCGCTTATTGGGACCTCTCACCCAGACAAATGTGCTTTGTGGCGCAGAGGCCGTGGGCCGGGGCGTCCGAACGATAGTCGTGGAGCACGTCAACACGCCAACGCTTGTAAGGAGCATCGCACATCTTGCGCACCGATAAGGGTTTCATCATCTGGTTCACCGGGCTATCAGGCTCCGGCAAGACCACCATCGCACGCATCCTCGAAAAGCGGGTTCAAGCGGCCGGCCGGCATCTTGAATCGCTCGACGGCGACGTCGTGCGCACGCACCTTTCCAAGGGTCTCGGCTTTTCGAAAGAAGACCGCGACACGAACATCCGGCGCATCGGCTATGTCGGCCATCTTCTGCAGCGCAACGGCGTCGGCGTCGTCTGTTCCGCCATCTCGCCCTATCGCGCCACGCGCGATGAATTGCGCGAGATGGTCGGTGAGGACTTCATCGAGGTCTATGCCGATTGCCCGCTTGAGATCTGCGCCACGCGCGACGGCAAAGTCGAGATGTACGCCAAGGCGATGCGCGGTGAGATCAAAGAGTTCACCGGCGTCTCCGATCCCTATGAAGCGCCCGAACGCCCGGAGCTGCACCTTCACACCAACGACGAGACGCCCGATGAGAGCGCCGACCGCGTGATGCGCTATCTCGTCGAGCAAGGCTACGTGGCGCCCGTCGCGGAGGTTGCTGCCGCTCGATGAGCGACGCCTACATCGATCTACAGCTGCACACGAACTGCTCCGACGGCATCTGGCCGCCGGAGCGGCTTTTCGCAGAGGTCCGCGCGAAGCGGCTCGAACGGTTTTCGGTGACCGATCACGACACGATCGGCGCGTATCCCGTGCCGGCTGATCTCGCGGCGTCGTGCGTGCCCGGTCTGGAAGTCGATACCGAGCACGATGGACACACCGTGCATCTCCTCGCATACGGCATCACCGATCCGTCCTGTCCGCTCTTAGCCGCGCTGAACCATCAACGTGAGGAGCGCGTAGTTCGGATGAAGGCCATCATCGAACGCATGCGTGGGCTCGGTGTTGATGTCTCGTACGACGACGTGCGCGCGCAGGTCGTGGGCGCAGGCTCGGTCGGGCGGCCGCATCTCGCACGGGCGCTCGTGGCTAAGGGCATCGTCTCGAACACGCAAGAGGCGTTCGACAAGTATCTCGCCGATGGCGAAAAGGGCTTCGTCAAGCTCAAGCGGCTCACGTCAGCGGACATCATCGCGCTGGTTCGCCAGTCGGGTGGGATCGTGGTCATCGCGCATCCCAAGCGGCTGCGCGAAGAACGGCACCTCGCCGAGATCGCCGATCTTGGGGTGGACGGCGTCGAAGTCGTGCATCCGTCCGCGGATGAAGAATATCAGAAGATGCTCTATGCGTTCGCGGACTCGCGCGGGCTGCTCACGACGGGCGGCACCGACTTCCACGCTCCCGAAACGCACCCGCTTCCGGGTATCATGTTCCCGCGGGAGCGTTTACAACCGTTCCTCGACCGCGTGGATCGCTGCCTCAGCGGCGCCGCCTAAGTAGTTATGAAAGCGATCTACTGAATGGGCCGGCGCTAGTCGGCCCGTTCAATCTCCGCGTTTGCCCCGAATTTCTAAGGCAGATGGACAATGCGCGGCAACTTTAGGTGCAGCTTCAACGCATCTTTGGCGACGGTTTTCACGTGCGGCACAAATAACGATGCTTGGGCGGGTGTCATCATGAGCATTCGCTGGGTACCGTGATCGAGCGTCGCTGCGTAGATGTGATAGTCGAAGCTCAGCGATCCGTGTCCGCCTTGCACCTCGCGGACGACAAATCCCTCAGGGCCCTTGCTCGCGACATACAGTCCGCGAGTGTCGCCATCAGGCGTGAGCATCACGTGGTACACCTGTCGTTGGTCGATCGATTGGGCGAATGTCGGATCCAGGCTTACAATCGCCGTACCGTTGATCAACTGGCCCGAACCCGTGTCCTCTACCGTCGGCGATGCCGACGTGGCCGCATACGAGACGACAGTGTTTCCGTTTCGCACACGGACGAAGCTATTGATAGTGCCGTGCACAAAAAGGTCACCGTTGCGGTTAGTAAAGTCGAGGACTTTTGCGGTCTGGTCGGCTAGGATTAATGGATACGTTCCGGTCCCCGCCGGCGCTTCGGCGACGACGCCTTCAAAATCGCCGATAACAAAAGCCCCAATGGAATCGGAACGCCCTTGGCTGACAGCTTCCAGCGCTATGTAGGGAGAGTTAGCATTCACTCCCATCATATTTGTCGACGTTCCCATCACGCCTGGACCGTTTGTCGAAACTCCCCCAACCCCGACCCCTCCCGGGGACATGCCCAACACACCGTTGTTGTAGGAACTGTTATTCGTCGATGCGCCGATGACTCCGTACCCGCCTTGTAAGTTCGTATTGTTTGGATATGAGTTGCTTGTCTGACCAACGACGCCGTTGCCCTGGGTTGATGTGCCGAGCACCCCGGTCCCACGACGACGTGCCAGACACGCCGCTATTGTAAAAATTGAGAGCTCCCGTCGCGTCGACTCCCATGACGCCGGAAGCGCTGTAAGTGGGCGAGCCGTACGGTTGGCTTGTCTGACCAACGACGCCGTTGGTGTAAGTGGAGCTACCGGACACGCCCACTCCGAAGTTTGATGTTTCTACCGTGCCGAAGCCATCAGCTGAAGAACCTTTGACACCGCTACCGTACTTCGACTGACCATACACGCCGTTATTCCTGGTGCCTTGATCCGTTGAGCTATCGTATCCGCCCACACCGGATGCGTCGGTGTGCGTCGTAAGACTAGGGTTGGTCGTAACTGCATAGACGCCGGTACTTTGCCCGCGCGCTACGATCGCTTTGCCCTTAAGCGACGTTGAAATGATGGCCGCGCCAATCCCATTATTCGTTGCGCTAAAGAGCGCGCCTGAACCCGCGCCAGTTACAGTCACCGGTGGGGCCAGTATCGTCCCTGCCGTAACCGCGACCGCAGGTATGCCCAGCGCGACGATGGCTGCCAGCGCGAGCGGGTGAACGTGAAGTGTAATTGTCTTCATAGAGGTCCCTTCAACCAAGGCCGCGCTCTTGCGGCTGATGGATACGACACGCGAGGGTGTGTCATTTGGCTGCTTAACAATCGGCAGAAATTGCAAATTCACACGCGTCGTTGCAACGGCGGTGTTCCAGATGGATTATACGCTTGAACGCCCCATAGTCGCAACTTCTTTCTATCGATCGCGTTGAACACAACGAAAACGACGAGCGCGCCCGCTTGGGCCAGGCAACGTTAGCGGCCGTACGGGGCAGTCGGCGGGTGATCGCGCTCTTCGCACCAAATCTCTCCGCCATGCGGCTGCGCGCAGTACACCTGTGGACAGCGTTTGCGTTGGCGTCGATCTCGACCGCCTTCGTGCTGCTCGCCAATCCTAGCGCGAGCGTCGCGCGCTTTCCGATTCCGATTCCACTTGGCAATCCGCAAGACATCGCTGTCCGCGCCGCGCTCTCCGAGTTCGGCAAATCCCTCGGCGATCAATTGCCTATCGTGCTCTCGCCGTCCGACGCATATCCCACCGCCGCGCTGCCCGGAGCGCCGTTCGCCCCGCGCGCGGCGCCCAATATCATCAAATCGCTGCGCGCTACCACCGACGGCACCATCATGCTTCCACCCGGCGACTACGAGTTCACGGTCGATGTGTTCTGCATGAAGGCATCCGCGCACAGTCCGAGCGGCCACCGGTACCTCGTGGCGCCGCTGCACGGCTCTGCCGCCGATGTCTTCCGTGCGCTCAATTCGCGCGCACCGTCTTTCGGTCTGAACCACGGCGCGCTCCAGGTGCTGTCGTGGAACATCCAAGCGGGCCTCCCGTATAGCGCGATGCAAGCGGCACAACGGGCTATCGTCGACAAAGTCATCCCGGATCTGAAGCCGCGTCTCGAGGGAGACGTCTTAACGCGTATCCAGGGTCAGTACGATCAGGTCGCGTCGAAGCTGCCGGGGATGCCGTCGTTCGAGGACGCGCTAAGCCGCATCGGTCCGGCGGGTCAAGCGGTGTTACAGATGCAGACGCTGCGCCAAGAGATGGCCCAGCCGCCGCCGACATTTGCGCAGCTCGCTCAAGAGCTTGTTCCTTTCGCGCCGCTCGAAGCCGGCGGCTCCGGACCGACGCCGTGGAGCCGATATTCTGATCGCGTGTACATACGCTTCGTCACGGACGGCAACTATGCCACGCCGGGCACCTATCAAGTCCGCGTGCTGCCGGCACAGCTCGTCAGCAGCACGCAGCTCGTGGGCCTTGGGCCGGCAAACTCCGGCGCGCCGGTTCCTTTTTCGAACGTCGTGAACAACCCGGGAAACACCGGAGTGCAGCCGTTGACGCAGGCGCCGCAACCCGGTGGTCCGCAACCGAACCCGACGCCCGCGCCGTCACCGACGCCGAAGCCCACCATCACCTCGCAGACGTTCGCGACCCATCCTTCGAATCGATCGCGCTTGACGGTCGGCGTCGGCGAACAAGTGAAGCTGACGTTTTCCGGCAGCAGCGCGAATTGGTCTATCTCGAGTTCCGGCGGCGACGGGAGCGTCACGCCGAGCGGCAAGACGAGCATCTATACCGCGAGCATAACGCCGGCGACCGAGACGATCGAGGCGGTCGACACATCGGATTCGGCGACCGCGTCAATCACGTTCGACGTCATCGCCCCGAGCTCGCTGTTGTTCGAGCGCATTCCCGGCAAGACGATTCATCATCACCATGGATGGCCGGACATCGGATTCGCGGCGAACGTCTATCTGCAGCCGGATACCGTGTCGTTTGAGAACATCGGCGTGCGCGAGCAGGACGCGAACTACGTGGCGAACGGATACTACACGTGGGAGAACGGACAGTCGCACGGACCCGCGGGTAATCCGGAGCCCGTCAAGGCTCTCGTACCTGGAAAGGGCTGGCTGCTCGCAGAGCCCGATGATGTGTGGTCTGGTTTTCAGCCCGCGACGCCGCCGTTCGCGCCCGGCACCGAAACGGTAGACATCCCCTGGGAATACGACGCGGCTGCGGACGGAGACAGCGGTCCGTTCCATGTGTTCGCGACGGTGACGCAGATCTGCGAATTGAAGTCCGATCACTCAACGCTATTCGCGAAGAAGGGCGCGGCGACGATCCAGCTGACCGTGTCGAGCCCGGACTATCACTAGCGCCGTTTCGCGCTCGGTTGTCTCAGGCGTCTCAGTGCCATATGGCGTCGTGGCACACTACGTCGGGTTAATAAGGATTAGCCCTCAAAACGGACGCTACAATCGCGCAAGTTCGCACCAAAACCGGTTATCAGTTATCACCGGTTCCATTAAACGCTTTCTTCGACACGTTGAGCGACGACACGTTGGCGCCTCCGCCGTAGTCGGGGTCATCAAATTGGGTTGGATCGTCTTCCCAGTTGCAAACGGCACATATTTTTCGATCGAGGCTCTTCAATTGTTAGAAATCCGCAACACGGACACGCTACAGGTTCTTATCGTTCATCGCTATCGCACCGGCGGCGCCCCCCCCTCGATCCACGGATCATCCGCAGAGCGCCCGTCAATTACGATGCAGTAGAGTCCGTCCCACGATAGTTCCCATCGCCAGCCGCGCTTCGTTCCCGCAGCGTTTGCCTCTATCCAGCTTCTCGCAGCGACTGGCGACAACGATGTACGACATGCCGGGCACCTGGGTGTCGCAGCAGCCGTAAAGTGCCCACCACACGAACATCGCTGCAAAAATGGCTCCGTGCCAGGGCCGATTTTTTGGAACGGCTCGAAAGGCGCACCGCTCGGATGATGACTGTACGCCGAGAGAATGGCAGTTAGTCCACAGATATCGCAATAGGCATATGAGCTATCGTTAAACCCGTTGTGAATCAAGAAGTACGGAAACTCGTGCGAACACCCTTGACACGTACCGATACCATCTTGTCTCATAAATCGCTCGAATTGAACCACAGAGAACGAAACATCACGTTACAATGCCCCTGTTGTTCATCACCTGTCTTGGTCGACGCCGTTCGGGATATTCAGGTAATCGCAGTTCTCAAGCTTTTCAAGATGAGGCGGCATCGAATAGTCAGATGAAATGATCCCGTACGAGAGCTTGTGTCTCCCGGCCTCGACGCCGGAAAGTCGAAAGACGAAGGCTTGTGATTTAACTCCCGTAACGAGGGGTTCTATCGGCGCATGGGTATCTAATTGGATAAAGTAGAGCTGATCTTTAAGCTTGTAGTTGCCTCTCGAAAAGAAGTTATTGTAGAACGCCACTAACCGAACCGAGATCGAAGTTGGTGTAATCTGAATCGATGCGAGATATATATCGGGCCCTTCATCCACCTCTAGTTCAGGTCCACAGGGTTGAAATTGCTCCGGCATGAGAAAAGTGCAGCGCATTGAGTGAACATTGGAACGCTCAATGGATTCTGCGCCTGCGATAAGGTAGCTATCGGACGGCTGTATATCGCGCCCGATCTCCCATTGCTCTCCAACGATTTTCCCGTGAAGGTCTTGGAAGACATACCGTATGCCTTGGACCGAATTCGAAGTCGGTACCGCGGAAAGAACGCCGCCACCACCGAGAGCACAACTGCTTATTCCGAGGCCAGCGACTCCTTTCAAATCGGCGGCTTCGACCCGACCTGGCATGATTGACAAATATCCCATAATAACGATTGGGATAATACGTGCACCAAACGACTTCGTGCTAAGCCCCATCATAGATATTACTCCGAATGCGGAGGATTGGACCATGATGCCGCGTTTTGATCAAGGTATTGCCTCAAGCATGCCTGAGCACCCGCGGTCAAGAAGCGGATCCAGCTAAATGATCCCCTTTGGTGCGCCCCGGGGGTCAGGATATACACGGAGATCGCCAGGCAAGCAAGAACATGATCGTGGCCGTGACTGAGATCATAGCTATAATTGCGGCAAATTGAACGGCTTGCGTCTCCAAGAAAACAAGCGAGAATCGCCTCGCGAGAAGTACCACAAAGAAGACAATTACAGCTGACGGAATACCGTATTCAATAAAACTCCCCGCGTAGGTGAGTAAGAATGCACCCACGGTAGGCGGCCAACAGACGATCCATATAATGACTGGTAGTACAATACTCGTCACGGCGGCCTGCACCAATAAGCGAACGGCCAGTCGACCCGGGGTCATCACTTCAATTTCTCTTCCCCTGGATGCGCTCTCGTATGCCGTTTGGCGGCCGGTTGCTTGAGGATCCGAAATTGATGATACTGGGTACCAATTTGATCGAGCGATATTTCGTAGATGCTAGGGGAGCTGCCTGGACAGACTATGACGGAGGTACCCCGCGGGATCGACCACGGAGTTGTGACACCGCCAGACGTACTGGTCTCGTCCTCTATCCCGAGATTTTTGTACGAGCGACCGTCGCCGAGAGTAACCACCGAACCACGAACACTTCCGTTATCGCGATCGGTTCGCACGACCGTCCTATCGAGACATCCTGGTAGACGGATCTGACTTGTAACATTGCAGCTCGGCACGAACAGAATCAGCAGCGTGGCGAGTAAGTAACCTTGCCAAACGCATAGCGACCTCGCGTTAATCGCCATCGTAGATGTTACTCCATGTGGGGCGGATCGAACCATAACGCTGCGTTGTGTTCGAGGTATTGCCTCAGGCAAGTCTGAGCACCCGCGAGATGATACTCCCATTGGCTAGAATATAGGAAACGCTATTCCCATATAGCGTCGAGGTATTTTCCCTCGCACGCGCACGTGAGACCGCTCTCCAAGTCACGGTATATGTCGGCCAGGTCATCGGCCAGCGAGGTTTCTGTCGGCCCACTCCTATCGTCTGGCGGAAAAAGAACATTATGGTACCTGCCGAGGCCGATGCGCCCAAATCTCTCTGTGAGTGTGGCGAATCGACTGACGTGCGATTTAGAGCTTTGCGCAACCGCGGCTGATTGCTTTTCGGATGTGACGGCCGGCAGCTCGATCACGGCTACCTGCAACCAACCCAACAACCAATGCAATGCGAACAAATCCCTTGGCGTCGGTGTGGCCGATCGATCGATCCAAGTCATGACATCCGCGGCGATTGAGCGAATCTCGCTATCCGCCGTGAGTTGGACCCCATCGTAGCCGCTACTCTCCGCCCGTCGTGACTAGGTGACGCTTCTCGATGCCGTCGGGAACGTATCCGGTCGAAACATAATCATGGCCAAATCCCGCGACGAAACTTGGCATTTGCAAAAGAGAAGCGATAGTGCGGTGTCGATCTAACTCGAACACAGACTCCGAATCTTCCTCGATTGTGCTGGCTCGCAGGACTCTCTCCATTTCCTTGGCATCTCCCGCAACGCCGAACACTTTGAGAAGCTTTGCTGCATCACCGCCGACCGGAGTGTCCGGCCCTTGATCCGTAAAGTAGTTAGGCAGCGAACAGTATGAGTCGACCAAATCTCCGTTGTCATACAAATCATATGTCAAATAACTGTCGTCGTGATTTAGGACGGCAAGTGCTTGGCAATTTGCCCGCTTGGTCAGCTCAGCCGCTAGATTCTTGAGAATGCTCCGATCTTGCAGTTCACACTCTTCGTCGGAAACCACCGTGTAACGATCGGAGGTCGGCGAAATTACAGCGCGGCGTCCTAGATCAACGAGTATAGCCCGAACCTTCTCCGTGGTCGTATTCTGGAGAGTGATATTCGTATAGAAATTTCCCACTTTGCAGCCTTCGCATGGAAGCTAGCGGTTCTACTCTCGAACTAGTCTCATCGTGGAACCTGTTGCATCGTGTTTAACACCAACGAGCAACATCTCTAGCATGACGTGGACTCCAGAACAAAAACCCCCGGCGTATAGAGACTGTAGGCCTTCTCGTAGCTCTTCGCCTTTCGCCATTTTCAAAATTGGAAGAATTTGCCACGGAGTCCAGCGACCGCCTATCGTTGCTTTGACTCGCAGTGTAGCATAACTCGAAGAACGTTTATATCGCCCGCCATGGATCCAGAGGCACGGTAGCGTAAGGTTGACGGGGCGGCTCGTAAAGCTCCGCCCTACATGTTATTGGTTAGTGGACGGTCACCGAGACGAGCACGCTATTTCCCTTCGCGTCGGCGATCGTGATCTGCGCCGTACCCGCCGCGTGCGCAGTGGCGACGAATTTCTTATTCGACGTTCCCTGTGCCACGGTCACGACCGATGTCTTGTTGCTCGTCGCCGTCCACGAAGAGACGCCCTTCTCGGAAACCGTGATGGTCGCGGTCGCGCCGGACGAAGCCAGCACGATGTTGCGCGGGCTGACGTTGAGCGGATTCAGAATGTAGACGTCGACTTTCTGATGGTCGTCGAGGGCCCAGAGATTACCGTCCGGGCCAAGCGTGATGGCTTGATCCGTCGCGAAGCCTCCCGGCGGGAAGTACACCGTTTCGATTTCATTCACGCCGCTGATCTCGCCGATGACGTTGGCCGCGCCGGACGCGACGAACCACGGGTTGCCGTCCGGCCCGACCGTGATCGAGGCGGGGTCTTGCAGCACCTGATAGCCTGTCGGGAAGATGGTGACGGCCGGCGCCGTGGTCACGCGCGCCATTTGATTGCCGCAATTGACCCACAGATCGTTGTCGGACTTCGCGAGCACGATGCCAAACCCGGAGCAGCCCAGGCTATACGTGGTGATCGCGCCGGTCGAAGGGACGATCTTGTCGATCAGCGAGTCGCCGGCTTCGGTCGCCCAGAGGTTGCCGTCCGGCCCGGTAACGATGCCGCCGTAGTAGTTCGTCGTGTCATTCGACGGGTAGGCATATTCTGTGATCATGCCGGCCGTCGTGATCTTCGCGATGTGACCCAATTCGACGAACCAGACATTGCCGTCTGGTCCGAGCGTGACGCCGCTGTAGCGCGACGTGTCCTTGCTCGGGATCGGATACGTGGTCAGCACGCCGGAGGGCGTCATGACGCCGAAGACGGGCGCGTTGTAGTCGGGCATGTAGAAATTGCCGTCCGCGCCGACCGCGATCTGCGACGGCATAAATTGCATCATGCCGCCGTCGAACGAAAGCGGGAACGACGTTGTTTTCCCCGCCATCGTCATCTTTATCAGGGTCGAGTCGAAGTAGTCCGTGTACCACATGTTCTTGTCGGGTCCGGTGATGATGTCCACGGTCGGCGGCACGAGGCTAGGATCACCCCACGCGAATTGCTCCCAGTGGATGGGCTCCTTGTCGGTCTGCACGACTTGCGGCGAAGTCACGCTGTGGCTTGGCGCCGCAGCGGTCGTGGGCATCGCTTGGCGCGCGCTGCAGCCGGCGAACAAGATCGCGATCGCGAGAATGAATGATGCCGTGATACGCATGATCGATTGTCACCCCTTAGGCGGACCATAAAGGTCCGCCCTACACTGCGGACCGTAAAGGTCCGCCCTACACCGCGGACCGCAAAGGTCCGCCCTACATGTTATTGCACCGTGACCGAGACGTTGAACGTGTTGCCTTTGCCGTCGCTGACGGTGATCTGCGCCTTGCCGGCTGCGACGGATGTCACGTTGAAGATATTCGCGGACGACCCGTTTGCGACCGTCGCCACGGACGTCTTCGAACTCTTTGCGGTCCAACTCGTGGTCCCGTTCTCGCTCACCGTGATCGATTTCATGGACCCGCCGGAGGTAAACGTCAGGTTCTTCGGCGTGACGGTGAGTATCTTGATGATATACACATCGATGTCGCCGCCGCTATCCACGGCCCAGACGTTGCCGTCCGGTCCGGCCGTCAGCGCGTAGTCCGCGTTGAAGGCGTTCGGCGGGTAATCGATCGTCATCTGATCGGTCGACGTGTTGAACTCGCCGATCACGTTGTTCGAAGTCACCGCAAACCACGGATTGCCGTCGGGGCCGACGGCGAGCGAACTCGGTTGGGCGTTGACGGTGAAGCCGGTCGGAAATGTGGTCACCGCGCCGCCGGTCGTGACGCGTGCAAGCTCGAAATTGCAATTCACCCAGAGATTCTTGTCGGCAGCGCTGACGACGCTGTATCCCTGGCAATCGATGTTCGTCGAGACCATCGCGCCGGTGCTCGGGTTGACTTGCGTCAGCAAGTTGTTGCCCGGTTCGGTCACCCAAAGGTTACCGTCCGAGCCGACCGTGATCGCGCCTTGCGAATTCGTCGTGTCGCCGCTGGCGAACGTGTACTCCGTGATCGCACCGGTCGGCGTGATCTTGGCGACATGCGATTGCTCGACGAACCAGACGTTTCCGTCTGGGCCCTTCGTGATGCCGTTGAGATAGCTGACGTCGCCGCTCGGTATCGCATACGTTGTGAGCACTCCGGCCGTCGTCACGACGCCTATCAACGGCACGCCGAACGGCAAGATGTAGAACTTGCCGTCTGCGCCCACCGTCATCTGCTCGGGATGGAAGAGAGTGCCCCCGTTATAGCTGAGCGGGAAGAGCGTCCTCGCGCCGGACATCGTCATGCGGATGATCTGCGCTCCGTTCGCATCCGAATACCACATCTTCCCGTCCGGTCCCGTGATGATGCGCGTGTCATCGTCGACCGTGGTCGAGCCGCCCCAGAGGAATTGCGTCCACTGCACGGGCTGCTTGCCCGTCTGCACGACCGACGGCAATGCCGCATGCAGCGGTCCGGGCAGCGGCGCGGCTTGCCGGCTCGCGCATCCGGTCACCAATAACGCTAGACAACCGCTTATAAGCAATCGGATGCGCATCACTACCTCAAACTAGAAGGCGCTGTACGGATGCGATAATATGCCGCATCCTGGCTTGCGACTTTCGCTGGGAGCGCGCGCTTGTCCGCGCAAGGTTAGCGTATTGAGCCGAATGGGCCGACTATCGTCGGCCCCTTCAGTACGTCGGCCCCCTCGGTTAGCCCGTTCAGGCCTCATATGAGCGCTTTTTCTCATAGGCTTTTTCTAATCTTCGGGCTCGAGGTGGATGAGGACGTTGGCGTGCGGCAGCCGCTTCTTGATCGCGACGACGATGAGATCGGATTGATCGTGAGCGATTTTGAGCGGCATCGCGCTTTTCATCTGCAGGTGGAAGTCGATGAATTCGCCGGCGCCGGATCGCCTGGTCCGCAGCTTGTGGTAGCTGACGAACAAGTCGTGATGCTCTTCGATGATCGCGCGGATCTGTGCCTCGACGTGCGGCGGGAGACGGACATCGGTCAGATCGGTGACGGCGTGCACCGTCACCGCATATGCCGCGCGCACGATCAGCCCGGCGATGAGCAGGGAGACGATCGGGTCGATGATGCTCCAGCCCGTGAAGCGGATTACGATGAGCCCGCCGGCGACGCCGAGCGCAGTCCAGATATCCGCCTGCAGTTGCGTCGCCTCGGCGAGCAGCGCCGGCGACTGTTCCACGGCTGCGACCGCGCGGACACGGCGCCAGACGAAATACGTGATGATGCTCGAGCCGAGCATCACGGCGATGCCGAGATCCAGGTGCGCGGGCGGCCCAGGTGCACGGAGCCGTGCGATCGCCTGCCAGACGACGAGCGCCGCGACGCCCGCGATGAAGAGCGCTTCGACGGCAGCGCTGACGTTTTCGAATTTCCCGTGGCCGTAGGCGTGGTTGTCGTCGGCCGGGCGCGCGGCCATGCGCACCGTGAGCAATTGCGCGCATGTCACGAAGACGTCGGTCGCCGAGTGGACGGCTTCCGACAGAACGCTGACCGAACCGGACAAGAACCAAACCGCAAGCTTCACGATGACGAGGATCGTGTTGGAGATCAGCGGACCTAGGAGTGCCTGTGTGCGCGACGCCGCGGTCCGGCGCAGGCGCTCCGCGGCGTCAGCGAGCCTCGTCGGCTCCGTCGGCGTCTGCGCCATTCTCGAAGTCCGATCTCACGGTGCCTGCGTCGTCGCCGCCGTCGGCGTTCGCGCTCGCGGGAACGCGATCGCGCATCCGGCGGTAGCGCGGCGGCGGACCGGTGGGGGTCTTCGTCTTCGCCCGCTTCGCGCGGTCGGCCGTCTCTGCGGCTCTCGCCGCCGATTGCGCGTTTTTCTGCGTCGCCGGCGCTTGGCGGGTCGAGGATTCACGCGCGAGCGCCGCGGCGTGAGCCCCGGCCCGAGCGCGCGCGGTGCGCTGCTGCCACATGACGAGCAGCGGACTCGCGATGAAGATGGAGGAATACGCGCCGCTCGTCACGCCCACCAAGAGCGCGAAGGCGAAATTCTTCAAGGTATCGCCGCCGAAGAAGTACAGCGCGAACAACACGATCAACACTGTCGCGAGCGTATACACCGACCGCGTCATCGTCTGCAGCAGCGAGACGTTCACCATCTTGTCGTACGGCTGGTCCGCCATGAGCCGGCCGTTCTCGCGGATCCGGTCGAAGATGACGATCGAATCCATGACCGAGTAGCCGATGACGGTGAGCAGCGCCGCGAGGAACGCATCGTCGGCCTTGCGGTTCGCAAGCGCGTAGATGCCGACCATCACGATGACGTCGTGCAGCAGCGCGATGTCGGCGATGACGCCGAAGCGCAGCTGATTGCCGAAGCGGAATGCGATGTAGAGCAGCTGCAGTCCGAGCGCGATCACGAGCGCGAGCAGCGACCGCTGCAGGTATTCCTTGCTCAGACTTGGTCCGACCGCGGTGTTCTGACTCTGCCCCCGATCGACCTTAAAGCCGGCTTTGTCGAGCGTGTCGTAGATCGGGCTTGGATCGCTTATGGCGCCTTGCGTCGAGATCGTGATCCGATCGTTTTGCGCGATGTCGCCGCTCTTGGTCGCGAGCTGGAGCGTCTCGGCGCCGGAGATGATATCGGCGTATTCGGCGCGGATGGCGGTCTGTTTCGCGGCATCCCGGTCGCCTGCGTCGATCGCGTTTACGTCCATCTTCATCAGCGCCGAATGCACTTGCTCTTCGGTCACCGACTGGCTGAACTTGACGTCGATCGTGGAACCGCCGGTGAACGAAAGGCCGAGCGGCAGACCGTGATGGATGAAGAGCGCGATGATGCCGGCGATGATGATGATGCCGGACACGCCGAACCAGATGTTCCGCTGGCCGACGATATCCCACTTCAGATTGCGAAAGAACATGCCCGCCTCTATGCCCCGTACCAGACGGGCTGGTTCGCGATGTCGTTGTCCACGACCACGTCAGTGAAGGCGCGCGTGATGTTAACGGCGGTCAACAGCGAGAACACGGTGCCGACGAGCAGCGTCAGCGCAAAACCTTTGACCGTACCGGTGCCGAGCCAGTACAGCACCGCGGCGCCGACGATCGTGGTGACGTGCGAGTCGAAGACCGTGGTAAAGGCGCGCTTGAAGCCGACGCCCACCGCCGCGCGGGTCGTGCGCCCGGCCCACAGCTCTTCTTTGATGCGCTCGAAGATCAGCACGTTTGCGTCCACGGCCATACCGATGGAGAGCACAAATCCGGCGATGCCCGGCAGCGTGAGCACGACCCCGAAATACGTGACGTAGCCGAGCATGAGGAAGCAGTAGACGACGAGCGCGAGGTCGGCGAGCAAGCCGGGCACGCGGTAGACCACGAGCATGAACAGCAGCACGATGCCGAGCCCGACGAGCGAGGCCGTCAGCGACTTCTGGAGATCGATCTTGCCGAGCACCGGGCCGACGTTTTCCGTTTCGATGACGCGCGTCGGAACTTTTAGCGCGCCGGAATTCAATTCGTTCGCGAGCAGCACGGCTTGATCGGTGGTGAAATTGCCCTCGATCTGGCCCGACGCGCCGATCGCTCCCTGGATGGTGGGCGCTTCGACGAGCTTTTTGTCGAGGAAGATCGGCAGCGGGTTGCCGATGTTCTTGCGCGTCCACTCGAGGAAGCGCCGCGCCCCATCGCTCTTCAGCGTGAACGTCACGACCGGTGCGCCGCCGCCCTGACCGTAGGCCACTTCGCTGTGCGCAAGGTCGTCGCCGGTGATGACGGGCGGTCCGGATGCTTTGTACGAGTCGAATTTTGGATCGTACGACGGGTTCAGACCGCCGCCGATCTGCGCCAGCGCCTTGTTGACTTGCGCCGCTGTCAACGGCCGCATCTCGAGCACTGCCGCCTGCTGGATCAGCTGCAGCGCTTGATGCGGATCGGTCAGACCGGGCATCTCGATGTTGATGCGGTCAAGACCGACTTTCGAAAATGTTATCTCGCTCGTGCCGAGCTGGTTGAGCCGGTTCTCGAGCACTTGCAGCTCTTCGTCTTGCAGATCAGCGGTGATCGTCTTGTACTGGTCGTTGGGCTCGAGCTCCACGAGCGTGCGCAAGCCGCCCTGCAGGTCTAGGCCGAGGTGCACCGTTTTGGCGACGGGCGTGAAAAGGAACCAGCAGCCGACGCAAAGGCCGATGATGACGAGCATCTTGATGGGATGCTTCCAACGAAACCAGAACATTGTTTGGAAATCGTCCTCATAATTGTACTTGGGCGACCAACGGTCGCCCACGTTTGAACGGCCGTCGGCTTTCGCCGGGTCACGTCCCGCCGCCTTGCAGGACCGACCTCCATCTCACGCGACCTGCTCGCCGTTCACCCTCACGGCATACGAACAGCCCAAGAATCGCGCGGCCTCCGCGCTCATGGCAAATCGCGCCTCGAATATCTCCAATATTTCGGCGAGCGTGGCGCCGGAGAGATCGGCGGTGAGTTCCAGCACGATGTGTTTTGCCGCCGCGTCCGTCTTCAACTGCGCTGTCGTCACGGCGTGATTGACGCGGTCGTGGACGTCGAAGTCATCGGCTCGGCTCGTCCGCACGCGCGAGCGATGGATGTCCGCCTTATCCGCGATGATGAGCGCGGCACCATGTACGTTCACCGGCACGCCGTGTTCGGACTCGTCGTGATTGCCGATCGCCGCCGCGACGTCGGCAGCGTCGGCGACGGAGAAACCGCGCGCCGTGAGCAGCGCATAGGACATCGTGGCGCCCGCCGCGGCGTGCGAGTTCCGGCCGGCGACGTTGCCGATGTCGTGCAGCAGTGCGGCGATCGCCGTGAGATCCTGCGTCGGCTCATCGAAACCCAGATCTCCCAAAATTTTGGCTGCGGTGCGCGCCACGAGCGTCACGTGACGTCGTCCGTGATCCGTGTAGTTCATCGCGGCGAGCACCCGGTTGGACGCCTCGATGAGCGCGAGGATGTCGGCGTCGCTGCGGAGTTCGTTGAAACGCTTCATATGGATACGGTTTCTTCTATTGAGAGAGCATACCCCGGCGCGATCTCATGGATGCCGAGGACTGTCGCAACCACGCCGGCGCTTTCCACGAACCGCGCCAATGCAGGTCGGAGTTTCTCTCGGCACACGATAACGGCGCGCCGGCCTGTGCGCGCATGCATGTTCTGCAACGCATCGCGGATCGCGAGCGCCTGTGGGGGATCGAGTCCGACCAATGGACCGCGATCGCTCACGACGAGCGCTGCGGTCATTCGCTCTTCGACGTTCGGACTCAGAATCGTCGCGCGGATCACGCCGTCGGCATCCGCGACGGTGGCGCAGATGGCCGCTGCGAGTCTTGAGCGGACGGCTTCACCGATCGCGACGGCATCTTTTGTCCCTTCTGCCTCATCGGCGATGGTTTCCAGGACCGCGACGACGTCGCGAATCGAAACGCCCTCGCGCACGAGATGCTGCAACACGCGCTGGACAAGACCGAGGCTCGCCAATTCCGGTACGACGCCCTTCACTGCCGCGGGATGCGTTCGCCGCACGTGATCCAAAAGCGCCTGCACTTCTTGACGTCCGAGCAGCGCATGCGCGTGCGTGCGCACCGCTCGGGCAAGCGCTGACGTCAGCACGGCGATCGGATCTACGACGACGGCGCTCTCACTGGATGTCAGCCGCTCGCCGTCGCGCGGCGATACCCACGCGGCCTTCTCTCCCGTTATCGGGTCGCGGCACGGCTCGCCGGGCATCGCAGAGAGCGCCGGATCGTCACCGATCGCCAAGCTGCGGTCGGGGTGAAGCTCGCCGCGCGCCGCGACGCGGTCGCGCACGCGTACGGCATATCCGCGCGTGGGGAGGCGCAGATCATCGCGCACGCGCACGCTTGGCAAGATCAGGCCAAGCTCCATGGCGACGATCGTTCGAAGACTTGCGATGCGCGAGAGCAGCGCCGAGCCCGCCGGCTCTTCGAGCAGCGGCAAGAGCGCTTCACCGACCTCGATCGCGAGCTGATCGACGCCGACCAGAGAGACGGCGCCGGACGGTCCACGCGCCTCCGATCGTTTTCGTCGAGCTTCTTCTGTTGCGGCCGCGCGATCGGCAGATTCGCGCGCGCGATCGGCGATGTACGCCATTCCGAACGCGCCGGCGCCGAGCGCGACGAAGGCGATGTGCGGCATGCCCGGTGCTAACCCGAGGAGGAGCATCGCACCGCCGACCGCGCGCAACGCGTGCGGGTGCGCCGACAATTGACGCGCGAGGTCGTCCCCCAGGCCCGTGTCGCCCGCTGCGCGCGTGACCATAACGCCCGCCGCAGTCGAGATGAGAAATGCCGGCAGCGTCGTCGCCATCGCGTTGCCGATAGAGAGCAGGGCGAAAGTCTGCGCGGCTGCCCCAGGGTCGAGATGCTTCTGCAGCACGCCGATGGCAAAGCCCGCGATGAGATTCACGGCGACGATGACGACGGCAGCGATCGCATCGCCCCGAACGAACTTGCCGGCGCCATCCATAGCACCGTAGAAGTCGGCCTCGGCCTGAACGGCGCGGCGCCTGACGCGCGCCGTCGCCGGATCCAGAAGTCCTGCGTGCAAGTCTGCGTCGATCGCCATCTGTTTGCCCGGCATCGCATCGAGCGTGAAGCGCGCTGCTACTTCGGCAACTCGCTGCGTGCCATTGGTCACGACGACCAGTTGGACGACGAGAAGGATGATGAAGAGCAGCAGCCCGACGATCACGTTGCCGCGCATCACGAACTCGCCGAATGCGGGGATAACCGTTCCGGCACCGCCTGGAACGTCGCCTTGAGTGAGGATCAGCCGCGTTGCGGAGACATCGAGACTAAGCCGGAACAGTGTGGCGATGAGCACCAGCGAAGGGAACGCCGAGAGTTCGAGCGGGTTTTGCACGGAAAGCGCGGCCACGAGAACGGTGCATGCGGCCATGATGTCGAGCGCGAGCAAAGCGTCCAGCACCGCCGGCGGCAATGGCACGACCAGCATCGCGACTATGGCAAGCACCGCGCCTGCAAGCACGGCTCCGCCCGGTCCGGCGTTCGTCACGTCGCCTGCGGCGCGTCGGACTCCGCGCCGGCGAGCGCTCCACGCGTGCGGATGATCCACGCGAAGATCGCTGCCACCGCCGTATAACACGCTTCCGGAATCGCCGCGTCAAGCTCGACCTGCGCATACAGCATCCGTGCTAGTTCCGGAGATTCCACGATCGGCACGCCGAAGTTCTCCGCCCCTCCCCGAACGATGCCGGCGCGCAAGTCCGCGCCGCGCGCGACCACGACCGGAACGTCGATGTCCGGGGGCGCATAGCGCAGCGCGACCGCGATATGTGACGGATTGGTCACCACCGCGGTCGCGCGCTTGATCGCCGCGATGCGCACGTCGCGCGCCCGCTTTGCCGCCACGCCTCGGCGGCGCGCTTTGACTTCGGGCCGGCCGTCTGTTTCTGCGCGCTCCTCCTTCAATTCGCGGGGCGTCATCCGCAGGCCATCGCGGAAGCGGCGGCGTTGGATGATGATGTCGGCAGCCGCAAGCACGAGTGCCGCAATGGCCGTGCGGCGCCAGAGATCGGCGATCGCAGCCCCGAGCAGCGCGAATGTATCCGTGAACGAATGATCGCCAACGAATATTTGAGACCACGAACGCGCGACGACGTACGCGACGTATGCCGTGGCGATGGCGCCGACGCCTCCGACGATCGCCCCGAGGAAATCCGGTTTCACCAGTCGCGTCAGTCCGGATCCGATCGCCAATCGCGCCGGCTGCACTCGAAACGCTCCCGTCGCAAACGATAGTCTGCCGCACGCCTGCGCCGCGGCGAGTGCCGCGCTGGTAGCGGCCGCCCACGCGATCGCGACGATGATCCACGTGGTCGTGCTCTCAAGCGTCGCGAAAGCATTTGAGAGGAGCTCGTGTGGTTCTATGTGGCCGGCTGCTATGGATCGCACGGTCGAGTCGAATGCGGTGCGCCACGCGGCGACACCGCTCGGCACCCCGGAGACAAGCGTGCACATCGCAGCGATCGAGAAGGCTGAGACAGCGACGGGGCTGCGCGCGCACTGGCCGCGCGCAAGAGCGTCGGCAATTCGTCGCTGCGTCGGAGGAAGCGAGCGCGATTCGTCGTCGTTCATGGGCGCATGGCTAGGGGCGCGATCGCTGTGCGCCACGCGATCTCGGCTATCGCCGTCACAAAAGCCGTGCCCCCGATGACGAGCGCGCAAAGACCGAGGATCGAAGTGATTGGCGCGCCGAGGAAGAGCGAGTTGATGCGCGGCGCCATGCGTGCGATGAGCGCGGCGACGATCGTGGCAAACGCCTGCGCGGCGAGCGCCGGTGCGCCGGCGGAAAGCGCGATCTGCAAAAACGCTGATCCCAGCAGCGCGACCGTTTGTACGTGCGGCGTTCCGCCCGGTCCGGATATGCAGGCGGTGACCAGTCGCTCGAAGCCGCCGGATCCCATCAAGAACCAAGCGAACAGCGTGGCGCTCAATCCGGCGATCGGCCCAGACTCTCCGAATACGTCGCGGACGGGGAGTGTCTGCGACGCGACGGCCGCGTCGAACAATGCTCCGGCCGCCGCGGCGGCGCCGGCGACGATAGTGGCGCATAGGCCCACCGCGGCGCCTTGCAGGGCGTTGGACAACGCGGCGCGCGCGAGCGAGGCTGCGTCTTCGACGTTTGCGTCAGCATGCGATACGTGTTGCGCGAAGAGCGGCGTGAGCGCCACCGCGATGATGACCCGAGTGACGCGCGGAACGGAGCGCGCGCGCCCGAGCGGCATCGCCGCTGCGAATGCAGCTGCCCGCGCAAACCCGATCGCAAAGGCCGGCGTCGCGAACATCGTCTAGTAGCGCGCTATCGCCGGCAGCACGCGAGCGATCTCCTGAAATAGCGCCACTAGCTCCGCCAAGGCGAGGCCGCCGAAGGCGGCCGCCATCATTCCCACCGCAAGGAGCTTCGGTAGGAACGAGACGTTTTGGTCTTGCACCTGCACGATCGTCTGTATGATGCCGACCGCGACGCCGACGGCGGCCACGGCTGCGACCGTCGGCAGCGCGATGAGCGCCGCCGTTTTCATGGCAACAGCAAAGAGCGCTTGCGCCGCGGCAGCCGCCGGTATCACTTGAACGATGCGGCGAGCGCGGAAGCCACGAGCGTCCATCCGTCGGCCGCCACGAATAAGAGCAGTTTGATCGGCAGAGCGATGGACGTGGGTGAGACCATGAACATGCCGAGCGACATCAACACCGCCGCGGTGACCATATCGATCACGGCGAACGGCAACATCAGCGCGAAGCCCATAGCGAACGCTGTGCGCAATTCTCCGACGAGAAATGCGGGCGCAGCGACTATGAAGGGCGCGTTACGCGGATCGCTCGGCGGCAAGCCCGCGATGTGGGAAAAGGCCGCGACATCCGATCGTCGCGCCTGCCGAAGCATGAACTCGCGTAGCGGTTCGATGCCTCGGGCGATGGCTTGTGTCGGCGTGAGCTGCCGCGCGACGTACGGCCGCACCGCAATGCGATCGATTTTCGAAAGCGTCGGCGCCATGACGGCCGCCGTCAGCATCATCGCAAGCGCAGCGAGAACGGCGTTTGGCGGAAGCGATGCGCTGCCCAGCGCCGTCCGAAGCAGACCCAGCACGACGATGATTCGCGTGAACGATGTCGCGGCGATCGCGACCAGCGGCACGATTGAAAGCGCGAAGAAGCCGAGCACGAGGTCGATTGGTGTGCCGGCCTGCGGGAGTGCCGCAGGATGATGCGTCATGACGTGCACTAGGATGCGGCGCCTTCCGCGCCCGAGATTACTCTGAGGATTTCGACGCCCAACGTACCGTCGTCGGCAAGGACGAGATCGCCTTCGGCGACCGCAACGCCGTTGACGAGGAGGGCGACCGGCGCGTCGGGCGCGACGTCGAGCGAAACCACAGACCCCGGTGCATAGGCAAGGACATCGGAGATTTTCGCGGACCCGCGACCGAGGACGATCCGCACGTCGAGCGATACGTCGGCGAGATCATCGAGCGAAACGCGCGCCGCGTTCACGCGGCCGGCGCGGCGGCGAGATGCTCGATCTCCACGGCACGCACACGCGCAAAGGTGTACGTCTCCACCGAACCGAGCCGGCCGTTTGCGATAGTGGAGTTTTCGACGAGCAGGTCTACGCGCGCGAGAGCGTGCGAATCTAGCGGCACGATTGTTCCCGGAGTCCAGGCAAGGATCCGCGCTAGCGACGATCTGACCTTACGCAGTTCGCACCGAACCTTCACTGGCACGCGGCCGATGTCTCGCGCGGAAACGCATGGTTCGTTCGCTTCTCCCACAAGATCGCGACCGGTGGCGGGCGCGAAGAGCTGCAGGATCGCGCATCGGGTTGACTGCGACGTTACTTCCACATTGCAGCGCCAACAACAATCGCCGGCGGGTCTTTCGATGGCCGTCTCGGACCATCGAACAAGGCGAAAGTCGTCGACGCTGATCAACCTTTCGATGGCTTCACCGACGATCGACCGCTCGATAGGCGTTTCACGCTCCGCGCCCTGTCCGCCGATAACCATCGCGAGCAGCGCCGCCTGCGAGCGCAAGTCGACAGTGCACCAGGCGACGCCAAGGTCGTGGAGCGCAAGCCAGGCTCTGTCGCCGGCCGGTCCACTTGCATAGACGCCGCGCTCCGGTTCACCATACGTGATGTCGAGGTGTCCGCGGAACGTCTCACGGGACCGCTGTGCGATTCCTTGCGCAAGTTTTGGCAACCACTCCGGCGGCGAACAGCGCGCGCGATTCGGACGCGACCAGATCACGCGCCGATGCGTCGTGCTCACTTCACGAGACCAAGCGCCGTGCGCGCATCGCGGTCGGTGGCTGATGCGATTGCGACTTGCGCATCCAGTTGCCGTCGGGCTGCCCAAAGGCGCGCGAGGTCTCCCTCGACATCGACCGTGCCGGCCTCAAGCATGCGCACTCGTAAGCGCGATACGCCCGGTTCTCCGGGAGAGACGATTACGGGATCGCCGGCAGCGCTCGTTGCCGCCAAGAGCACGTCGCCATCGCGCGCGAGACGTTCGGGCGCCGGAAAGATCGCCAGCGCCAAACGTGCGATAGGGTTGCTCCTTGTCTGGCGTCGGCCAGTCGTGCCATCGACTCGCTCGGCTTCGCCGAAGAGAATGCCTCGCTCATCGATGCGATAGCTTGAATATCGTTGCGCCGCCATATCGACGGCGGGCACTTGGCAGACGACCAGACCCGAAGTCGGAGCGCCCGCATCGTTGACGCGGAAGCCTAGTGCAAGCGAACCCGAACGATCGGTGAGGTGTCCTTTTGCGTCGATCTGGAAGTCGCCGCGGCGGGCATAGCGCTTTACGCCGTTTCGCAGCACGACGAAGAGTCCGGATCCGTTGATCGCTACCGCAAGCGGCGAACCGGCTGGTACGGTGGTGCGTACATCGTTCGATACCGGCTCTCCGACGAGCAGTCCCGGCCGATCGGGCGCATCGCCGACAGCTCCTTCAATCGAGCCTCGGCGAGCATCGGCAAGAATCACCTGCGGATCAAGCATTGCCGCGCACTCCGATGAAGACGCGACCGCGCATCGCCACAGCATGGATCGTAACGTCCCCGATCGACGCGCGCACCGTGGCACATGAAACCGTCAGAACGGGCGTGCGGCTAGCCTTGTAGTGGGGCAAGCATCGCTTGCCAACTTCAGTAGCAAATGGCCGCCGAGTATTGTACGGAAGTTCGAGCGGCTTGCGTGGGGCCGGACGCGATGCAGAGCAAGATTTGTAGTAGGGCAAACATCGCTTGCTCAAGTGGACTGTGGGGGTCGTAGAAGTCCGCTCCGCTTTGGCGGCCGCCTGCAGTACGACGGCGAATCCGCCGACGAGATTATGGGCTTCATAACGGCGCAATCCGTACGCCGCGCGGTCCGCGAGGCTTAGAGTTGTCGCTAGACGATATGCGCCGTCAAAGGCGAACGCGCGATCCGAAATGGCAATGCGGTATCCAGGCGAGTCCATGCGCCGATTGTGACCGACGCATAGGTCCCGGATATTGCCGCCGCGCGAGAATTAGCCTATATTTCACGATGCGAGGCTTCGCGCGCCTGTTAGCTCCGCAACGTAATTTGCGCCACGTGAGAATACCGTGGACTAACTTACTTATGAACGTTAGGTATTCCGGGCATTTCGTGAGACGGTCAGCCCGACTTAGTCGCCTAAGTAGTCGGCGCTCGAGCTCGGCCGGAAACAGATAGCCAAGGGTCTGCCTCCCTCAAGGCACAAGACTTCGTTCGACCCACAATGGTCGAATCATCCGGCGTTCTAAGGTGAAGTCATGCGCACGACCAACCTCGCTGCAGCGATCATGGTGGTGACCTCCGTCTCAACATTCGGATGCGGCGCGGCGGCCATTCAAGATCGCTCCGGGTCTCAACATCTCCCCAAGGAAGCCGCGGCGATGATTCCGTCATGGGGGCCCTGGTCTAACATTGGAGCCGTGACTCCGATGATCTACGTCGCTACAACATTGGGCCCGTCAATCGAGGGATACCCTATGAACGGCGACGGCATCATCGCGCCGCTGAGTGATTTAAGAGGGGGAGTAACCGACCTCACTTCGCCGGGGCAGATCGCCATCGCGCGCGGTGGGCTTTTGTACGTCGCGAATCTCAGCACAAGTGCGGTACTTATCTACCCGCAAGGCGCGACGGGGGATGAATCCATATTCAACGCCATCGCTGGCGGTAACACGGGCTTGAATGGGCCTGCTGGGGTTGCGTTCGATTCGAAAGGCAACCTCTACGTCTCAAATTATAATCTCAATTCAATCTGCGTTTTCGCTGCGAATCGTTATGGCAACTTGACGCCAATCCGAAAGATCATCGGCTCCAACACCGCCCTCGACAAACCTTTTGGCGTGACCGTCAACGCCAACGACGAACTTGTCGTCGCGAACCTGGGCAATAATTCGGTGACCGTCTACCGATCAAACGCTGCCGGAAATGCCAAGCCGACGGCGACCATAATAGGCTCGTCAACTGGCTTGCTCGTTCCAGGCTTCGTCGCAGTTGACAATATCGACGAAATCTACGTTACGAATAACCAAGCAAACAGTATAACGGTCTTTGCGCCAAACGCCAGCGGGAACGTCAGTCCCCTGCGAACGATCTCGGGACCGATGACGGAACTCTCCTCTCCACTCGGAATCGCGGTGAGTCCCACCGGTCGCATCTTTGTAGCGAATTCGACCCCGGGTTACATCACTTCGTACGCACCAGGTGCGAACGGCAACGTTCTTCCGGTCACCACAATTCACGCTCCTAACGATGGAATGCCGGAAGCGATTGGCGTTGCGATATTCTAGTTTAGTTGCTTGAAGTGGTGTATGTGAAGACCAACGCCACTAAGCCCTGAACATCAAGACGCTGAATTAACGGCCGATCTCCGCTAAGAAACGCGTGCCTCGCCGGCCTTGAACGTAGCATGCACGAGCGCTCCCGGCTCGAGCGCAAGCGCGGTCGCCGAGCGAGCGGTGATCCGCGCGATAATGGGCGGATCTGACGCGATCGCGACGCGGACGACGCCACCATCCGGGATCATGCTCTCGACAGGGCCGGTAAACCGATTGCGTGCAGACGTCGACGTCTGCTCTCTCGAGACGGTCACTGCGTCGGGTTCCACCACGACCGCAACGGGGCCCGACCACGCGCCCATGACGACGAGCCCTTCTTCATCTGACTGGCCGGCTAGTCGGACCGTGCTTGTGCCGTCGCTTTCGGCCCGAGCGACTCCAGAGAACAGGTTCACGCCGGCAAACGCAGCGACGTATGCCGTCGCGGGTGCTCGGCGTAGTTCAGCGCTGGTGCCGCGCTGAACGACGATCCCGGCTTCCACCACCGCGAGCCGCTCGGAGAGGAGCATCGCATCCGCCGGATCGTGCGTCACGAGCACCGTAGCCGACGCGGAGTCTTTGATGGCGGCGATCAAGGCCGAGCGAAGCGCTGGACGGGCGCGCACATCCACGGACGAAAGCGGCTCGTCGAGCAGCAGGGCGGCCGGGCGGAGCGCGATCGCGCGCGCAAGCGCCACGCGCTGCGTCTCGCCGCTCGAGAGCGAATCCGCGCGCCGCGCCGCGAGATGCGCCGCACCGGTCACCTCGAGCGCTTCGAGCGCGCGCGACATGGCCTCGCGCGCTCTCCAACCTGATGCGCGCAGGCCGAACGCCGCATTTTCGATTGCCGTCATCCTCCCGAAGAGCGCGCCGTTGGGAAACGTCACGGCGACACTTCGGCGGTGCGGCGGCTCGAACGCTCGTCGCTCGGAGTCTGACCATGTCGTTCCGTCGCACGTGATGCGGCCGCGTTCGGGCTTGTGCAGCCCCGCGATGCAGCGCAGGATCGTCGTCTTGCCCGCCCCGCTCTCGCCGACAAGCGCGAGCGTGCTGCCGCGTTCGACGTCGAACTCAGCAGCAAAAGCAAACGGCGTGCTTCCATGGACAGACACGGAAAGGCTCATCGCGTCCGCCTGCCGAGGTTGGCGAGCGCGCCCGAACCGAGCAGCGCGCCATATGCGACGCAGGCGAGCACCACAGAGATCGTCACCGCCGCGTCCATGTCGGATTGCGCGGCGACGTAAGCCGCGAGCGGCATCGTCTGCGTCACGCCGGGCAAGTTGCCCGCAAAGGTGATGGTTGCGCCGAACTCGCCAAGTCCGCGCGCCGCCGCCATCGCTAGGCCGGCGCACAGCGCAGGTAGAGCCGCGGGCAATGTGATGCGCCAAAAAGCGTATGCCGGCGATGCCCGCAGCGTCGCCGCAGCGTCGAGCTGATCGCGATCCGTTCGTTCGAACGCGGATCGTGCCGCGATGACGTAGAGCGGCGCGGCGACGAACGTCTGCGCGAGCACGACCGCGGCGATGCTGAACGGCACGTGCATGCCGAAGAGATCCAGGAAGCGTCCGAGCAGTCCGCTGCGGCCGAAGGCGAGGAGCAATCCGAGTCCGGCCACGACGGGCGGCAAGACGAGCGGCAGCGTCGCCAGCGAAGCGAGCGCATCTCTTCCTTTGAACGTGCGCGCGAGCAGCGCGGCGAGCGGCGTGCCGCCGAGCACGATCAAGACGGCCGATGCCAGTGTTGTCTCAAACGAGAGGCGCAAGGCGTCGACCACGATCGAGCGCTGCATCATGGAGCCGACGGCGCTGACCGGCACGTGGATGAGGAGCGCGGCCAGCGGCAAGGCGATGAAGCCGCCAAAGGCAGCCGCGAAGATGACAGCGGCGACCGCCAGCAGGCGGTCGCGGATCAGCGCGCCCTTGCGGATGTCTTCAGTGGATGGGGACAAATCCGCTGGTCTTGAGAATCGCTTGCGCTTGCGGCGAGGTTAGGAATGTCACGAACGAAGCCGCGTCGGCCTGCGAGGCGCTCGTGGTGACGACCGCCGCCGGGTAATTCACGGCCGTCTGATCCTCGGCCGGTATGGCGATAGTATTCAACGTCCCTGGTTTCGCGCCGACGGCGTCGGTCTGATAGACGATGCCCGCATCCACCTCGTTGAGCACGACTTTTTCCACGACACCCTCGACGTTGATCTCCTCTGTCGCGACATTCGGCGTGATGTGCAAAGCCTTCAGCGCCGCCCGTGCGTAGCGTCCGCATGGAGCCGTATCCACACAGAGCGCCACCTTCACGTTCGGTGACGCGAGGTCCGTCAAGGCGTGGACCGGTGATGACGGCGGCGTGACCACCACGAGCACGTTACGGGCGATCACGACCGCAGGTTCGACCGTGCCGTCCGTTCGCGCAGTATCCATGGTCTTCGAGTCTGCGCTGACGAAGACGTCTGCGCTCGCCCCTTGTTTCAACTGCGCGGCCAGCACTTGGCTGCCGTCGAAATCGTAGCGCAGCGTGACACCGGGATGAGCCGTCGTATACGCCTGTCCCAACGCGGGCATCACGGCGTGGAGCGATGCGGCTGCGAAAACTGTCAAAGTTATGCTAGCAATCATGGAGCCGCTTTCGGCGCGGCCGTATGCGAGCGTTGTGCTCCGCGCACAACGAAGAAGCGCGGATCTAGATCAATTCGGCGATGCGAGAGGCCGCGCGCGCGGCGCCATCTGATTCAACCGGTTTCGAAGTGACGGCCTTGCCAAGTTCCTCTGCCAGCGCCGCAGCGATGACCTCCGGCGTCGAGACCTCGTAATCCATGTGACGACCCGCTCCGTAGCGCTCGAGGCGGTGCCGGACGTGAAAGTTCTGCTCGAAGTGATGGCGCAACGGGAAATATAGAAAGGGTCGCCGGCTGGCCGCGAGCTCCATCGTTGTCGACAAACCGCCTTGCACGATCGCGATGTCGCACGCTGCGAGATGCCGGTATAATTCGTGGACGTACGGCTTCACTTCTAAACCGTCAGCGGTTGGCAACGAGGCGGCATCGATGCGCGGCCCCGCGACGACGATCATTCGCAAGCTCGGCACGCGCTGCTTGGCGAACGGATACGAATCGATGACTCGCCGCAGCAGCGGCGCGCCGACGCCCGAACCGCCCACCGTGACGATGCAGACCGTCTCATCCGCGCTGTAGCCGAGTTCCGCGCGCAGCTGAGCGCGGTCGACGAATTGTGCGGGATCGAATCCCGTGATGTACCCGGAGAAATCGAAATGCGTCTTCGTCCACTCGCTGATGAGCGGCAGATCCGGGCCGAAGCGATCCCCCACCACGTCATCGAAGTTGCCGACAAAAATCGAGCGGTCGCGCAGGCTCGGATAGCGTGCGATCTGTTCGATCATCTCGGCATTGTAATCCGCGGTGAGAACCCGCTCTCGCTCGCCGCCGTCCGGCATCGGAATCCAACCGACGAAGTCCGTCATCCAGACGAACGGCGCGCGTTTTTCCTCGGGATTCTCGTGCAGGTAATAGTCGAGCTCCCACGCCTCGTCGCCTATCCACAAATCGTACGGCTCGTCTCGTACGATGTCGTGAAAGACCATGAAATTGTTGACGAGGATTTCGTCCATGTTGCGGATCGCCTGGAATGCGTGGAGATCGTGTTCCGCCGATTCGCTTTCAATATGTTTGCTCTCGCTGGCCAAGAAACGGCTTGCGGGATGAATGTGCTCACCCTCGGCGGCCAGCACCCTTGTCACCGGGTCTTGCGCGAGCCAATCGATCTCAAGATCGGGCCGGATTCGACGGAGTTCACGAGCGATCGATACGTCGCGCTGCGCGTGTCCGAGTCCGATGGGCGAGGAGATATACAGCGCTCGTTTGCGGCGACGGTTGCCGCGCGGCCAGCGCCTCAGCGGGGTGTGCGACGGCTCCGCCGATTCGGCGAACGCCCGCATGACGAGGTTGACCTTCACGGGATCGCGCGCGTGCGGGGCATGACCGGCGCCCTGCAGGACGACGAGCGCACCGTTCGTCGCCTCCGCGACGCCCGCGCCGCTCGTCTGCGAGATAACGGCGTCGTCGCTGCCGTGGATGACGAGCACCGGGCATCGTATCCTCTTGTACGCGTCTCTTGCCTTCGTCGCGTCTGCAAAGGAACTCGATGCCGGCTCCTCACTCTCGTATGTGGCGATGAGGATTTCTGGTGTCGTCTCGCGTCCCCACCCTACGATATCTTCGATCTGTTTGGTGGAGTGCGGTTCGGTGAAGAGCTTGCCGGCAAAAAATCGCAGCCAACCCTCGTAATCCCGAAGCCAGTAGTGACGATTGTGTTTCGCCCAGCCATCGGTGGATGAGAGTTCATCATTCCATGAGACTTTGCGCTCGGGAAGCGCTTCGCCGAAGGGACTGACCGGGCAGATGAACACCACGCCGGCGACGCGCGTCGGATGGTCGGCCGCGAGCATGGCAGCGTCCACGCCCGACATCGAAAAACCGACGACGATCGCCTTTTCGGTCTTCGTCGCGTCCATCACGGCGATCGCGTCGTCGGCGAACTCCTGACGCGAATACGCGGCTGGCTCGACCGGCCTGCTCGACTTGCCGTTGCCGCGGCCGTCAAACGTCAGGGCGCGGAAGTGGCGAGCGAAGTAAGGGATTTGCGCTTTCCATACGCGCGAATGGACGAGCGACCACGTCGGGAGGAACAGCACCGTCGGCGACCCGGTTCCAAAGATCTCGTAATAGAGGCTGACGGCGCCTCGTGAGACGTACCCCGACGCGTCCGGCTCGCGTGCTCGCATCGCACAAGACTCCTAGAGCAGTGCTTGACCGTCTAGCGTTGAGCTGTCGTTCGAGGAGACGGGCTGGGCTGTTGCGGCGCGCCGGCGCGAACGGCGGTCTCAACAGACGGCACGATAGCGTCCATCGCCGCATCGAACGATGCGTTATCGCGATCGACTTTGAAAAGCAAGCACGCGCCGTCGATCTGCATCGACATCGAGCGCGCGATCATGCGGGCGTCGACCGCCGCGCCGCGCTCCAAAGCATATTCGGCCACGCAGCTCTCGAGCCGGTCTAACAGCACCACGTACGCGCGGCGTACGCGATCGCCGAATCGTTCGACGTGGCCGAGCTCGGCGGCGAGATTCGCAAGCGGTTCGCCGCAATTATCGGCGTGGCGCCGGCGCTTGACGTATTCGATGTAGTCGGTCAAGCGAGTCAGCGGCGCTTTTGCGACCGAGAATATCTCGTCCATCGCCGGTCCGTTGAGACCCTTCGCGATCTCGTCGATGATCGCGATCCCAAGGTCGTCTTTGCTGCGGAAGTAGTGGTAGAAATTACCTTTGCCCACGCCGGCGGCGCGCAGCATATCGTCAACGGTCGTGCCGGCGAATCCCTTGCGATAGACGATATCGCCCGCTGCCTCGATGATGTGTTGCCTGCGATTGGCCACGTGCGTCCTATCCGTCGGCGAGAGGAAACAGGTTCAGCGCGAGCCGCTCACTGCGGGTTGTATCCGATCTCATCGTTGCGCAGCCGGCGCTCGACGTCGTCGGTCTGCAGCGTGACCGGCTCGCAACGATAGACCGACACTGCGATATCGGAAAGATTGTCCTGCACGTTCGGATCGTGTTCGCGAATCGCATCTACCACCGCAAGCCCTTTGACCACTCTGCCGAACGTGGAAAACGCAGCGTCCAAGTGCAGTTGCGGCGATTGCGTGAGGTAGTACTGGCTTCCACCCGAATCGAGCAACGGCGTGTTCGTCTTCGAATCGTAGTTCAACCCTAAAGCGATGACACCCGTTAGTTGCTCGAGCGGGTTCAGCTCGGCCGGGATAGTGTAACCTGCGTCACCGTTGCCCGTATTCGTCGGATCGCCGCCCTGGATAACAAAATCTGCGATGACTCTGAAGAACTTCGTGTGATTGTAGAAACCGCGATCCACGAGCGAGACGTAATTGTCGACCTGATAAGGCGCCTGGTCCGGGAACAGCTCCACGACAAACGTGCCCTTCGTGGTCACGAATGCGATTTGCGGATGATCGCCGATCGGCGCGCCGGTCGCGACAGGCTTCGGCAAGAAATTGTCCGAGGCAGGCACCGGTGGCGGCGTGACGTTGACGACCGTCGGATCGCGCAGCGCTTTGAGCGCGTTGCGCACTTCGACGCGCACCCGCCACGAAGGATCGCGAGCGAGGAGCCGCACGGCCGTCACGTTCGCGCGATCTTTGAGTTTTCCGAGACCGTACACGCCGAAGCGGCGCACGAGCTCTTCGCGATCGCCGAGCATACGGCGCATCACCGGCGCTGACGAGCCATAGTAGCCGCGGGCGATGGCCCAGGCGAGACGCCAGCGGACTTCCGGATCAGACTCTCGATTGAACGTGGCGCCTAGGGCATGCGACGCATTCGAGCGCGCGGCGTTGCTCAACGCAGGCGTGGTCGCGGGCAACCCCGCTTCTCCCATGCCGATCGCAGCGCGCCGGCGCACAACGGCATCGCGCGAAGCGAGGGCGATCGTCAGCGGTCCGACCGCGGCGTCGCCCGCGAAGCGCCCGAGCGCGTCGCATGCAAGAGCCGCAACGGCGGGATCTGCATCGCGCGTCGCGTTGATCAGCGGCGTTGTCGACTGACGCGTGCCCAGCAATCCGAGAGAAAAGGCTGCCATTTGGCGGACCACAGAAGGCCGCGCCGGATCGGCGAGGACGGCAACGACCATCGGTATCGCCGCCGGGTTGCGCAGCCGGCCGAGCGCCAGCACCGCGCGTGCCGCGAGCGCCGGATCCTGGGATGCGACGTAGCGAGCAAGCGCCGACGGGTTTGTCTTCCGGTTGCGCTCGAGCGGGCCGATGATACCATCCGGCGTGTTCGCGCCGGCGGTTGCCGGCGGCGGTGTGAGCTTCGGCGTCGGTATGGGTTTCGGCCGCGTCGTGGCGCGCGGTGTTTGGTCAGTCGCCGGAACCGAAATTGGCGAGGGCGTCGGAGCTGCGCCGAGGAGCGCACAAGACGCGAGACAGACAACGAAAATGAACGCGTGTCCTGCAGAGCGTCGCATATGATATTCCGGTACGCCACGCGCTGAGAGGTGGCCTTTGTTCGTTTCGGGCTGCGGCACGAGGGTAATATAGATGATACCAGATGGCAAAAAACAACAAGCCTCAGGGGGGAATGTCGGTCCGCGAGGCGGGGCGCAAGGGCGGCCAGACCGTCAAGGAACGATATGGCTCCGAATTCTACGAGAACATCGGGCGTAAAGGCGGCGAGGCGACTCGCAGCACGCATGGCCACGAGTTTTACGAGAGCATAGGCAAACTCGGGGGCAAAAAGGGCGGCGAGTCAACGCGCGCGCGCTACGGGCCGAAATTCTACGAGACGATCGGTCAGAAGGGCGGCCAAAAGGTCAAGAAGCTGATCGAAGAAGGCAAAAAAGCTTCGAAATAGGCGGATTATGTAGGGCGGACGTTTATCGTCCGCCGGCGGACCGTAAAGGTCCGCCCTACAAAAAACGGATTTTGGGTTATTCCGCCTGCCAGTAATCCTTGAGCGCTTTCCCGCGGCTCGGGTGCCGTAATTTCCGCAGCGCCTTCGCCTCGATCTGACGAATGCGCTCGCGCGTGACCCCGAATTCCTGGCCGACCTCCTCGAGCGTGCGCTGATGTCCGTCTTCTAAACCGAACCGCAGCGTGAGAACTTTACGCTCGCGATCGGTGAGATTCTTGAGCACATCGCCGGTCTTCTGACGCAACAGCGTCATGGACGCAGCGTCGGCCGGTGCGACGGCCTCGGGATCTTCGATGAAGTCTCCGAGATGACTGTCCTCTTCTTCACCGATCGGCGTCTCGAGCGAGATCGGCTCTTGCGCGATCTTGAGCACTTCGCGCACTTTGTCGGACGTGAGATTCATCTCGCGCGCGATCTCTTCGACCGACGGGTCGCGACCGAGTTCTTGAAGCAGCTGGCGCGAGATCTTCACCAATCGGTTGATGGTCTCGACCATGTGCACCGGAATGCGGATCGTGCGCGCTTGATCGGCGAGCGCTCTGGTGATCGCCTGGCGAATCCACCACGTGGCGTAGGTGGAGAACTTGTAGCCCTTCTTATAGTCGAACTTTTCGACCGCGCGGATCAGGCCGAGATTGCCTTCTTGGATGAGGTCCAAGAACTGCATGCCCCGCCCGACATATTTCTTCGCGATGCTCACGACCAGGCGCAAGTTCGCCTCGGTCAAATCGCGCTTCGCCGCATCGCCGGCGTCGACCGTGCGCATGTCGGGGTTGACGCCTCTCGATCGCGCGCGTTCGAGTTCGTCCGTCATGCCCTCGATGGCTTTGGCGAGCTCTTGTTCCTGCGACATGCCGAGGAGCGGCACGCGGCCGATCTCCTTGAGGTACATGCGCACCGGGTCGTCGAGCGACATGCTCGACGAAATCGCGGTAAGGTCGACTTCTTCGGGCTCTTCGGCGCCCTCTTTATCGGTGGTGACGGCATCGGGCATGTCCGTGATCTCGATGCCTTGCGCCATCACGTCTTCGACGAGCTCGTTGCCTTTATCGGGTTCGTCTTCGTCGAATGCCGCCGAAATCGCGGCGATCTCTTCGTACGTGAGTGAGCCCTTGGCTTTGCCGCGCTCCATCAGCGCTTTCACGGCGGCGTCGCGAGTTGTGGATGCGGGAGCGCCTGCGCCGTTTTGTGCCGACGGTGCGTCGGTAATCGGTGTCACCTTGGAAATCTTCGTTGGATCCGCGGCCGTCTTCGGCCGTTTTGTGGTGGCCACGCGCTAGCTCACCCCCTTCCCCACTGCGTCAAGCCCGAACAAGCGCACCGCGAGCGCATTGTATTCATCGCGCAAAGCGCTGGGCACCGCACGTCCTTCGGTCAGAAGCACATTCATTTCTGCATCAACGCTCGAAAGCCTCCGCTCCGCGCGTCTGCGGTCGAAGCGTTCCAGTACTCGCGCGAGGCGCCGCTCATCTTCCTCGACGCTCATCGTGGGCGCCGAAAGCGCGAGTTTTGCGAATTCTCCACTCCCTTCGTTTTCGGACAAAACGCTCACCGGATTGAGACCGCGCTCCACTTCATCGCGGTGCGCGAGCAGCTGCTCGAAAACTTCCCGGAAGCGATCATCCTCGAGATCGTCCGGCGTCACACGCGCCGCGACGACGCCCAAAAATACTGGTCGGCTCAGCACGATCTGCAATAGGTCGCGTTCGATCGACGGCGGTTCGGGTCGCGTTGTATGCGGCGCGCGCACGATCGGCGCATCGGCGTCGCGACGCGCGCCCGTGACCGCCGCGCTTGCCGCCGGCGTGTACTTCGCACGCCGCAGCGCGCCCTCATCAATGTCCAAACGGCGCGCCATGGCCTTGACGTACTGATCGCGTTCGATCGGATCGCGCACGTGCGCGATCACGGCGAGCGCTTCGCGCGCGATCTCGCCTTTGTTCGCAAAGCGCGCCGCGATGCGCCGGCACGTGATGTCGATCTTGAAATCGACCCATGGCGTGGACGCATCGAGCAACGCTTGAATCGCTTCGCGTCCGCCGCCGAGCACGACTTCATCCGGATCCGTGCCGGCCGGCAGCGTCACGACGCGCACCGCAAGACCTTCTTCGACGAGCATATCGATGCTGCGCGCGGTCGCGGCCTGGCCTGCGGTATCACCGTCGAAGCAGAGATAAAGATTGCTTGCCACGCGGCGCAGCTCGCGCGCCTGTTCCGGCGTGAACGCCGTGCCCAAGCTCGCGACCGCGTTTGCAAAACCCGCTTGATGCAAGGCGATCGCATCGAGGTAGCCCTCCACCACGATCAGCGCACCGTCTGCCGACGCGGCGCGGCGCGCCACGTTGAGCGCGTAGACGTGTTTGCCTTTCGCATACGCGGAGGTGCTCGGCGTGTTGAGGTACTTGGGCTGTTCGTCGTCGAGCGCTCGCCCGCCGAACGCCATCACCTCGCCGGTGAGATTGTAGATCGGCAGCATGAGGCGGTTGCGGAAGAAATCGTAGTAGCCGTCGCCGCGCTCGCGCTGCCTGACGAGACCTGCCGCATGCGCCACAGGCGGCTCGATGCTGCTCTTCGCGAGCGATTTGCCCAGCTCGTCCCAGGCATCGGGCGCATAGCCGATTCCGAAGGCGCGAGCCGTCGCGTCGTCTATGCCGCGTTTTTTGAGATACGCTTGCGCCGAGCTATTGCGCCGCAGACTTGTCTCAAAGAAACGCTGCGCCGCTGCGTTGGCTTCGTAGATCGCTTCGCGCTCGCTGCGCCTGCGCGCCGCTCCGGGCGTTTCTTCAAGGCTGATACCGGCACGCTGCGCGAGCATGCGCACGGCGGTGGGGAAGTCGACGTTCTCGTAGCGCTGGACGAACTTGATGAGGTCGCCGCCGGCGTCGCAGCCGTAGCAGTGCCATAGCTGTTTGTCCGCGTTGAGCGAAAACGATGGCGTCTTCTCGGCATGGAACGGACAGAGTCCGAGATATTCGCGGCCGCGTTTCTTCAGCGTCACATACTGGCTGACATAAGCGAGCAGATCGACTTTCGCTTGGATCTGGGAAACGACGCCGGCATCGAATGGCATCTGTGCTACGCCGGGACCGCAAGCATACGCGGCGCCATCACACGTCCCACTCTTTCGGCAACAGCGATTCCAGCGGATCCACGAAGAGTTCTTTGAATTTCTTGATCGCGTAGCGATCGGTGAAGCCTGCGACGTAGTCGCAGACGCGCCGGACGAGCGTGTCGCCACGCGACAGACCTTCGGCGAATTCCGGCGGCATCTCGCTCGGGTGTTCCATATAATAGGAGAACAGCCGCTTGACGATGTTCTGCGCCTTCGGTTCTTCGGTCTTGGCTTCGGCGTTGAGATAGACGCGCTCGTACATATACTCTTTGATCGTCTCGACCGCGTCGAGTACCCGATCGCTAAGTTTGATCTGGTTCTTGCCGCGGCAAGCGGCGATCATATCTTCGACGACCGTCTGGACGCGGATGCTGCCGCGTGACCCGAGCACCGCGAGCGCCGAGCGCGGCAGGTCGTCCTGCGCGATCAAGCCCGCGCGAATCGCATCGTCGATGTCGTGATTGATGTAGGCGAGCCGGTCCGCATAACGCACGATCTGACCTTCGAGCGTGAACGGCAGGTCGGCCCATCCGGCAAGCGCGCCCTTGTTCTTACTATGCTTAGCGATGCCGTCGAGCACTTCTTCGGTGAGGTTCAAGCCCTCCGCGTCGTGCCGGCGCTCGAGGTACATGACCACGCGCAAGCTCTGCTGGGAATGGATGAACTTGAATTCCGGATCGTATTGCGAGCCGATTTCCGTGAGCGCGGATTCGCCCGCATGTCCGAACGGCGAATGCCCGAGATCGTGGCCGAGCGCGATGGCCTCGGCGAGATCCTCGTTGAGCATGAGCCCTCGCGCGATGGAGCGCGAAAGCTGCATGACCTCGATAGAATGCGTGAGACGCGTGCGGTAGTGGTCACCGAGCGGCGAAAGAAAGACTTGCGTCTTGTGCATCAGCCTGCGGAACGCTTTGCTGTGGATGATGCGGTCGCGGTCACGCTGGAAGCACGTGCGGATGGGATCTTCCGGCTCGGGCATCTGCCGGCCGCGCGAATTGCTAGCTAAAGCCGCGTGGGGCGAAAGCGTTGCGGCTTCGCGGGCCTCGAGTTCTTCGCGGATCGAAAGGGTCTTGGTCATGGCTCCAGTCGGTTCACACTTCCCTACCGGTCAGATTCCGGGCGCGTCGGATGCGGACCCTCTCTCACGCGGGGTGAAGCGCTCGGCGCGTCGGCGACGTGGATTCAATTCGAACCCATGATGAGGTTGACGACGATGAGGCTCTTGGCGCGAATATCGAGCCAATCGCCCGACTTGGCCGAAGCAAGCGCGAGGCGTGCGTTCGCAAGTCCCGGCACTGCCGCATCGAGGTTCGATAGGGATCCTATTTGTGTCCTGATAGTCGAGTCGTCGCTGAGATTTCTAAGCGACGTTGCATTTTCAAAGGCCAACGCAGCGTATTCGCCGAGGCGCTCCCGGTTCAGCCGGGCACCGTTCATCGTCACGCCCTTGAGGCCGCTATAGAAGGCCTTGATGCGCGAGTCGGACCCGTAGTCTTCTGCATGAACCGGAATGGCGAACTGTGCCCGCGCGGAAGCTAGCGCGGTCCGCGATGCTGCATCTGTCGTGCTGGACGCGAAAGAATCGAAAAACTCGTCGATGAACGACTGCGATTCGCGCTGTCCGAGGAGCGACGGTGAGTCGAGCATTTGAGCGGCCGTCACGAGAGCAATCCCGCGCCGACCATCTGCGATGTCGCCCGTTCCGTATGCCACAGCTGGAAATGCAGGTTCGGGGAATACGTCCGCAAGCGCCTTCGAGACGGCAGCTTGATACGACTCGAGTTCGGTCTCGCTTAGACTTGGTGCTTTGGATGCCCCGGGCGACGGCGACGCAAGTATCTGCGAGAGCGGTTGAGGTTGTGATGCGGACCCGACCGCAGCGCTTCCCGGCGGCATGATCGAAGCGAAGCGGCCGGACCACGACATGTGCCCTGCAAGCCACGACGGATGGATGGATTGAAACATGGTGGCCATGAAGTCGGCCCGCGCGGCGTCGGTGTCGACCGATGCCATCCCGGCCTCTACGATCCACCATTGTTCGGGGTTCGGCGGCGACTTCGTCATATACGGCTCGAAGAATGCGCCGCCGCCCAGATCGCCATTGACAACGCCGTTATCGCCGCGGTCGATGAAAGGCCTCAGGGTTTCTAGCTCCGCTGCTAGGTGCGAAAAATTCTTGGCGTCGGGTCCGGTAGCCAACAGCGTCTCGGAGGCTGTGAGATCAGCTAGCGAGCGATCGCGCAGCAGCGCGATTGAGAATATCTGAGGGTGAGCGAGCGCGAGCATGATCCGCTCCACCGAACGGCCTTGCTCGAAAAGCGCCCTTTCTGATTCTGTAGGGACTATCGGCGATGCAGTCGCTTGCGGAACGCCGGGAGAGGACGCGCCGGCCGCCAGCGAGACGGCGGCCGCGAGCGCGACGAACATCACCGCGTCAGTCCTGATCCTTCTTCTTCGGAGATTTGTCGGCTGCGGCGCGTTCGCGAAGTACCGCTTGCGCGGCCGCCATTCGCGCGACGGGCACGCGGAACGGCGAACAGGAGACGTAGTCCAGCCCGAGCTCGTGGCAGAACGTGACCGACGTTGGATCGCCGCCGTGTTCGCCGCAGATCCCGAGTTTGATGTCCGGCCGCGTGGATCTGCCGCGCTCCATCGCCATGCGCATCATCTCGCCAACGCCGTCGCGGTCGATGACCTGGAACGGATCTTCCCGCAAGATCTTCTTCTCAAGATACGCGGGGATGAACGTGCTTTCGGCGTCGTCACGGGAGTAGCCGAACACGGTCTGCGTCAGATCGTTCGTGCCGAACGAGAAGAATTCGGCGTGATCCGCGATGCGGTGCGCCACCAAGCATGCGCGGGGCAGCTCGATCATCGTGCCGACTTGATAGCTGAGCTTCACGCCGGCCTCTTTGATGATGCGCTCGGCTTCCTTGACGACAAGCCCTTTGACCGCGATCATTTCGGTGACGGTTCCCACGCCGGGAATCATGATGAACGGACGCGCGTCCACCTTCTCCTTGCGCAGCTCGACTGCGGCTTCGACGATCGCACGCACTTGCATCTGATAGATCTCGGGATAGACGATGCCGAGCCGGCAGACGCGCAAGCCCAGCATGGGATTGCTCTCGTGCAGCGCGCGCACGCGGCGCAGTATCTTGTCCTTTTTCGCGAGCAATGTCGCGTCGGACTTCGTCAGCCGCAGCTCGGTGGTCTCGACGAGCAGATCTTCGAGCGACGGCAAAAACTCGTGCAGCGGCGGGTCAAGCAGACGGATCGTGACCGGCAGGCCCTTCATCGCCTTGAGGATGCCTTTGAAGTCCTCGCGCTGCATCGGCAGCAGCTGCTCGAGGCATTTACGGCGCGAATCCGGCGTCTCCGCCATGATCATCTCTTGCACGACGGGCAACCGCTCTTGCTGCATGAACATGTGCTCGGTGCGGCAGAGCCCGATGCCTTCGGCGCCGAAATCGCGCGCCTTTTGTGCGTCTTCGGGCGTGTCGGCGTTCGCCCACACACCGAGCCGCTTGTATTCATCGGCCCAGGTCAAGATATGCTGGAACTGCGGCGAGATCCGCGCGGCCTGCATCGGCATCTCTTCGAGATACACGTAACCGGTCGTTCCGTCGATCGTGATCGGATCGCCGGCCTTCACGACCGTGTTCGTGCCTTTGATCGTGAACTGGCGCGCGCGCAAGTCGATGAGGATGGCCTCGCAGCCCACCACCGCCGGCTTGCCCATCCCGCGTGCCACAACGGCGGCGTGCGAAGTCGCCCCGCCCTGCGATGTCAGTATGCCCTCGGCCGCGATCATGCCGTGCACATCGTCCGGCGTCGTCATGGGCCGCACGAGCACGCAGCGTTTGTTCTGGCGCTTGAGTTCAACCGCTTCATCAGGCTCGAAGGCGACCACGCCGGTCGCAGCACCGGGTGCGGCGTTCAGTCCGCGAGTGGCCGGTTTGACTTTGACCTTGTCGTCGAGTTGTGCGTGCAGCAGCGCCTGGATGGATCCGGGGTCGATCCGCATCACCGCCTCGTCGCGCGTGATGTGATGTTCCTTGACCATGTCGGCGGCGATTTGGATCGCGGCGGCGGCGCTGCGCTTGCCCGAGCGGCACTGCAAAATATAGAGCTTGCCGCGCTCGACCGTGAACTCGATGTCCTGCATGTCGTGGTAGTGCTTCTCAAGCGTCGCCGCGATCTCGAGGAACTGCTTGAACAGTTTCGGACTGCGCTTGTCGAGCTCGGCGATGCTGAACGGCGTGCGGCTGCCGGAGACGACATCTTCGCCTTGTGCGTTCGGCAAGAATTCGCCGTAGAGTTTTTTCTCGCCGGTGGACGGGTTGCGCGTGAATGCCACGCCGGTACCCGAATCTTCGCCCATGTTGCCGAAGACCATGGTCACGACGTTGACTGCCGTGCCCCACCAGTCGGGAATGCGCTCGTGTTTGCGATACTCTTGCGCGCGCTTTGAGTTCCACGAATTGAACACGGCGTCCACCGCCATGCGCAGCTGCGAATAGACGTCTTCGGGGAAATCTTTCTTCGTATAGTGGCGGACCAGCGCTTTGAACTCGCTCGTCATATTGCGGAACGCGAGCGCAGTGAGGTCGGACTCGGACGGGATGCGCGCTTTGGCAACGTAGCGTTCGATGACCTCATCGAATGGATCGCGCTTCATCCCCAACACGACGGTCGCGAACATCTGGACGAATCGCCGATAGGCGTCCCAGGCGAACTTATCGTTTTTCGTCAGCACGACGAGCGCGTTGCACGTACGGTTGTTGAGCCCGAGATTGAGGACGGTGTCCATCATGCCGGGCATGCTGACGCGCGCGCCCGAGCGCACTGAGACGAGCAGCGGGTTCGTCTCGCCGCCGAACTCCTTCCCGGTCTTGCGCTCGAGCTCGGCGATGCGCCGGTGGATCTCTTCTTCTAATCCAGGCGGGAACTGGCGGCCGAGCTCGACGTAGCGGCGGCAGACTTCGGTCGTGATCGTGAAGCCCGGCGGAACGGGCAACCCGATGCGTGTCATCTCGCCGAGACCCGCACCTTTGCCGCCGAGAAGGTCGCGCATGTCCGCGCCGCCATCCTCGAACGCGTACGTCATCTTGCCCAGATGGAGTTTGCTCGGAGGATCGAGCTTCTTCGGCGTCTTCACGCGCTGCGTCGGCAACTTCGGCATCGGCCGCCGGTCGATATGGCCGAGCGGCGGGATCAAGACTTCAACGGGAGCAGCCGGAACGGTCTCCGTGACTTCCGCCATGACGAGTCCAAGCGCTTCGCCGGCCTTGATCGTCTTAGCGGCCGCGCTCAGCTTCTGGCCTTTGGCCGGAGCAGCGGGCTTGCCGTTCTTCGCCGAGCTTGCTACTTTGACTGGCTTCGCCGGCGCGACTGCCTTAACGGACTTGACGGATTTTGCGGATTTCGCCGGCTTCGCGGCCTTTGCCGATATCGCGGCTTTGGCGGCCGGCTTCTTCGATGTGACGGCCTTGGTCTTGCTGACGGACTTGCCAGTCTTCAAAAGGAGATTCCTCAGGGCGAGGTGCTTGCCAATAAAAGGGCCGCACCGCCTCTTGTCGGGCGGGCGACGGCCGTTTGGGCGCAGGCATCCACCTAAGACGATTCGTGTCCCGCAGAAATAACCTTTCTCGACAGACGCGCTCGCGAGAAATTTCGTGTCACGCGATTCGACGTATACGACACAGACGCGCGAGCCGAGGATGCGTTGAACCGCGGTGGAATACGGCGGCTCTGCTTCACAGTCAGGGAGGCTTGCATGTTCAAGGATCGCGTCGCCATCGTCACGGGCGGTACGCGCGGCATCGGAGCCGCGATCACGACGATGTTGGCTCGCGAAGGCGCACACGTCGCTGCCGGCTACGCAAAAGATAAGACCGGCGCGGAAGCGCTGCAGAAGTCGCTGACGGCGGCGGGTCACTCGGTTTCGATCCACCAGGGCAACGTCGGCGTCCCCGAGGACTGCAAGCGCGTCGTGGAAGAGGTCTTGGGCGAACGCGGCCACGTCGATTTTCTCGTCAACAACGCGGGCATCACCGTGGACAAGACGGTGCGCAAGATGACCATCGACGACTGGCACGCGGTGCTGCGCGCTAATCTGTCGGGCGCGTTTTACATGACCAAGCAGCTGCTCGAGCACATGATCGAGCGCAACTACGGGCGCATCGTCAACATCAGCTCGGTGATCGGCGAGACCGGTAACGTGGGGCAAGCGAACTACGCCGCCTCGAAATCCGGCCTGTTCGGCTTCTCGAAGAGTCTCGCGCTCGAGATGGCGCGCCGCGGCATCACCGTCAACTGCGTCGCTCCCGGGTTCATCGAAACAGAGATGGTCGGCGCGATTCCCAAAGCCGCGCTCGATGTGGTCGTGGAGAAGATACCGATGCGCCGGCTTGGCAAGCCGGACGAAGTGGCGCGCGTCGTCCGCTTCCTGCTAGAGGAAGAATCCGCATACATAACCGGCGCTGTTTATACGGTCAACGGCGGCCTGGATATGTGAAGGGGCCGACGCCGGCGCATTTTAGAAGGGGCCGACGACAGTCGGCCCCTTCTTCTACTACACGTAGTCGCGCAGCGTAAGCGTGGCTGTCCGTTGCGTTCCGTCCTTCGCCGTCAGTCCGAGATGGATCACGGTCCCGGCCGGTTTCGTGAAGATCGCACGCACGGCTTCAAGCGTCATCGAGCCGATCGGCGAACCGTCGATCGTCGTGATGACGTCGCCTCGCCCGATCCCGGCGTCTGCCGCCGGCGTGCCGGGCCTCGCGTTCGCGACGATGATTTTTCCGCTCTGCGTCACCAAGAAGAGGCCGCTCCGTTCGTATTGATCCGGATCGTTGAACGCTGCGTTGGGAACCAGCGTCATCGTCTGTTTGTCGTAGTCGAACGTGACATCGAAGCGGCGCAAGAGATTCCCGCCGAGATTCGCCGCCATGAACGGCGCGGCAAACGCTCCTTGCGTCTGGGCCGTGTAGTCGGCGATGAGGTTGCTCAATTGCAGGTCGGCGATGCCGATGCTGTGCAGTCGCCCCAATTTTCCGAGCGACGGACCGCCGACCCCGAAGCCGTTGATGCCGACAGCGGTCTGCGCCTGCGGCACGACCTCGGGATGGTCGGCGACGAATGGGCCGAAGAGCGTGAGTGAATCACGCGCGCCGGTATCGATCGCGCATTCTGACGGGATGGCATCGATCGTGCACGCGATTTGCGGCTGAGTCCCCGCGAAGACGAAGGGGATGACGTGCGCGTCCGCGGGTGCCGCCCCGCTTCCGGGCAAAGTCAGCACGACCTGATTCTCGCCGTAGTTGAAGCTCGTGATATAGCGAGCGAGCACTTCCCAGCCGATGAGTCCGTCAACGGTCATGCCGGTCGAAACGCCGAATCCGGCGCGGACGGGGACCACTGCGAACAGCTGATGGCGCAGATCAGCGTCGCCGACCTGCAGCGTATCCACGTCCGCAAAGCTGAACGACTCGGTCGCGGCTCCCACTCCAGTTCCTTGCAAGTTGCCTTTCCCGAGCGCGCCGATCTCTTGCGCGACTTGCGGGTCGATGATATTCGCGCCGCCGGTATCGAAGATAAACAAGTACGGCCCTTTGCCGTTGAGCATCACGTGGAGATACACGTGGTTCTCATGCAGCGTGAACGGCACGGTGGTCGACGTCGCGCCATTTGCCATCGAAAAATCATGCGCCGCGGACGCGGGCCGCTGAAGCTGCTGGTCGGCGCCCGGCGGATCCATCACGACGCGCGTGACTTTGCTGTCCGATGAATTTCCATCGCTGGTCTCGGTGTGGACAGCGAAGGGAAACATCGCGCCGCCGACGCGGCGATAGTCGGAAAGCGTCGTCGTGCTGATTTGTGGGCCGTTGACGACGATCTCGCGACTGAGCATGTGCGTGGTGTGATCGAACCAGAGAGCGATCGGAAGTTTCGACCCCGACGGAACGACGGACAAGACGTCGTACGTGCGTCCTTTGTCGGATTGCGTTCCCGCGGACGTGACCGATGCGCCTGCCGCATCCGGCCGCCACAACGCCCCGCACGCCGCATACGCCGTGTCGATCTCGGTCGACCGGCCTGCGTCGCTTCCGTCGTTCCAGACGAGACCCGAGCGATCGCGGCTCCAAACGACGTTGCCGTCGTAACCATCGTCTTGCACCAATGGCAACAGTGAGGCGTGCTCGGCAAAACGAGGCGCCGTCAGATCGAGCCACTGACTACCGGTCCCCGAAAGCCCCACGGCTGAGACGGCCGCGTCGATCCGCATTGTTCGGACGCCGTGTAAAGCCGCGACGCCCATCGCGTCTGCAGATTTTCGTATGACCGCGCTTGCCTGCGCGTTTGGCGCCGCCGAGACACCGACGGAGAAGACGAGGATCAACCCGGGGACCAATAGCGCTCCGGCAGCGACTTTAAAGTTGCTCATATGCATCCTTACCGTTGGCGGTGCAAAACGTTTCATTTGTTCATGCGATTGCGATGTAGGGCGGACCTTTACGGTCCGCCGGCGGGCCCTAAAGGCCCGCCCTACATTTACAAGGATTCCTCTTGACGCGCAAAGCGGTTGCTAGGTAGACTTAGCGCATGACAGATTCAGCGACAACGACACTTTCCGGACGCGTCGCCATCGTGACCGGCGGTGCACGCGGCATCGGCGCGGCCATCGCGCGATCGCTGTTGAATGACGGGGCGGCGGTCTCCATCACCGGCCTGGCCGACGATCGCGATCGAGCGGCCGCATTGTCGAAGAGCCTGCCCGCGGATGCCGCAGGCCGGCTCTCGTTCATTCAGGGCGACGTAGGAGAATACGCGGACTGCGAGCGCACGGCAGCGGAAGTTCTCGCCGCTCGCGGGAGCATCGATATCTTGGTCAACAACGCCGGGATCACGCAAGATAAGACGATACGAAAGATGTCGACCGATCAGTGGCACGCGGTGCTGCGCGTAAACCTCACCGGACCGTTCTTCATGACCAAGGCGGTCTTCGGTCAGATGCTCGAACAAAAGCGCGGGCGCATCGTCAACATGAGTTCGGTCGTCGGCCTCGCGGGCAACTTCGGTCAGGCGAACTACGCCGCCTCGAAGGCCGGTCTGCTCGGCCTCACCAAGACCACCGCGCTTGAGGGCGCCGCCGCGAACGTCACCGCCAACGCGGTGGCGCCTGGATTCGTGGGCACCGACATGGTGGCGGCGATGCCGCCCGCGGCGATCGAAGCCGCGGTCAACGACACGCCGGTGAAGCGGCTCGCCGAGCCGGACGAGATCGCGCGCGTCGTGCGCTTCTTGGTCGACGATCGCTCCGGCTATCTGACCGGAGCAGTCGTGAGCGTCAACGGAGGCTGGTACATGTGATGGGAGCGACCAACCCGACTCCTACGGTGCCGCCGCTCGAAGAGATCGCCTATGGGCTCGACGTCACGGGCGTCGATCCGGCGTCATTGGGTGACGCGTTGCGTGCGGCGATCAACGATGTCATGCTCGATCCCGCGCGACTCTCCATTTGGCTTGGCACGCTTGCGATGTCCGAACAGGCCGTTGCGATGAACGCGCTGCGACGTTTTGCCGGCGAGACGCCGGAGAGCGCTGCCGCGCCGGCCTCCGGCGATCGCCGCTTCGCTGACGACGGCTGGCGGACCAATCCCATGCTTGCGGCTTTGCTTGAGAGTTATCTGCTCCGCTCGCGCGCGCTCGTCCAGCTGGTCGAGGCGTCGCGGCTCCCGGAAGCGACGCGGCGCAAGGCGCGCTTTGCAGCACAGATGATGGTCGACGCTTTGGCGCCGAGCAACGTGCCATGGCTCAATCCTGCGGTCGTGCGCGAAGCGATGACATCCGGCGGCGAAAGCTTGCTGCGCGGCATGGAGAATTTTCTCGAAGACGTGCGCTCCAACAACGGCCGGCCGCGCCAAGTTGACGCTTCCGGTTTCGCCCTCGGCAAGAACATCGCGGCCACACCGGGGCGCGTCGTGTTGCGCAACGAGTTGATCGAATTGCTCGCGTACGAACCGCAGACCCCGCGCGTGCACAGCGAACCGATTCTCTGCAGCCCGCCGTGGATCAACAAGTACTACATCATGGACCTCGCGCCCGGCCGGTCGTACATCGAGTGGGCCGTCACGCACGGGTTCACGGTGTTCGCGATCTCGTATCGCAATCCGGACTCGTCCATGGCGAAGTTCACGATGGACGACTATCTGAAGCTCGGTCTGCTCGCGGCGCTCGATCGCGTGCAGGAGATCACCGGCAGCAAACGCGTCAACATCGCGGCGCTCTGTTTGGGCGGCACGCTCGCCGTGCTGGCGCTTGCCTACCTCCAAGCGAAAGGACAAGCGGATCGCATCGGCTGGACGACCCTCACGAATTCGCTCATCGATTTCGCCGAGCCGGGCGATCTTGGGATTTTCACGGACGAGTCCACGATCTCGCGGCTCGAAAAGCGCATGGACGAGCATGGGTACCTTGAAGCGGACGCGATGGCGGGGACGTTCGACTGGATGCGCGCGAACGATCTCGTCTGGAACTACGTGGTGAGCAACTGGTACATGGGGCGCAAGCCGCCGGCGTTCGACATCCTCGCGTGGAACGGCGACAGCACGCGCATGCCTGCTGCCATGCACTCGCAATACCTGCGCTCGTGCTATCTCCAAAACGCTCTCGTCAAGCCGGGTGCTTTCAAGATCCTCGGGGTGCCGGTGGACTTGAGCAAGATCCGCACGCCGCTCTACGTGCTCGGCGCGGAGACGGACCATATCGCGCCGTGGCACGCTACCTATCGCATGACGCAACTCACGGCCGGCGAAGCGACCTACACGCTCACCTCCAGCGGCCACGTCGCCGGAATCGTCAACCCGCCGGGCAATCCGAAGTCGAAGTATTGGACATCGGGCGTCGTGCCGAAGGGCACGAGCGCGGAGGACTGGCGCGCCCGCGCGTCAGCTACCGCGGGCAGTTGGTGGGAGCATTGGCTCGCTTGGGCTGAGAAACGCTCCGGCGCGCTTGTCGCGCCGCCGAAATTGCCGAACGGCGACGCCGCGCCCGGATTGTACGTGCGCGGAGAGACTGGTCCGCTGTCAGAGCCGACGCGCGCAAAACGCCCAACCACGCTCCGCGCCAACGGCAAGTCTGCGAACGGCAAATCTGCGAACGGCAGGCCCGCGAAACCCGCTTCGCGTGACGCAAAAATCCGCAAGGCGGCCGGCGTCAGTCGGCCTGCGACATCGCGACGGCGGCGCACGAAGCGATGACAGGCAAGAAGAATCCCTGGAACGATCTCGGCGAGTTCATCCGCGCGCAGCGCGAGCTTGCGAATCTCTCGCTACGGCAGTTGGCGGAGATGACGAAAGTCTCGAATCCATACTTGAGCCAGGTTGAGCGCGGTCTCTATAAGCCGTCCGCCGAGGTGCTCAAGAGCATTGCCGGCGCGTTGCAGATCTCGGCCGAGACTATGTACAACCAGGCCGGCCTCCTCGACGACGACGCCGGCACGAAGGGCCACGATGCGGGACGCGTGGAGCAGGCGATTCACGGCGATTCGCGCCTCAGCAAAGACCAGAAGGACACGCTCCTTCGGATCTACCGGGGCTTCATCGAGCGCCCTTGACAGGCACAGCATCTGCTTGGTATACTTAGCACGCATTCAGCAATATGCAAAGTCAACTAAGGAGCACCAAGCAAATGAAGACCTACAACGAGTTCATCAGCAAAGTCCAAGAAGACGTGATCACCGCCGTCAAGCAGGTCCAGGACGCGAGCCTCGCCGGCTTCCAGACCGCGCGCGAGACCACGTCGGATTACATGTCCGGCAAGACCGCGTTCAATTTCGAATCGATGCCGAACCCCACGCAAGTCATCGAGAACGCGTTCGGCTTCACGGCACAGATCCTCGAGCTGCAGAAGGGCTACGCCCTGAAGGTCGCCGAGTCGATCTCGAAAGCCGCCAAGCACGAGACGGTCGACAAGTTCCAGAAGACCGCCAAGTAGTTCCCTTCGAGGATGACGGCCGGCATCACGCCGGCCGTTTTATTTTTGCGCAAAGCGCGGCTTCATTCGATTTCCCCTTCAATATCTAAGCGAAGTCTGGTAACATTCTCATGATGAACTTTAGATCTCTACTCGCTCTTACGACCGCCGCGGCTGCGACGGTCGTATCCTTGAGCGCGCAAGCGGCGCCGCCGCCCGCTCCTCAGCGGGTCGCTATCGCCGCGATTCAGACGGCGACCGTCGGCTCGAAAGTCGATGTCGTCGGATATTTCTCGCATAAATCACCCGAGATCGACGGCGACCTCGAAGTCTACTTGATCGACCACCGAGGCAACTTCGTGGTGGTGGAAGCTCCGGTTCGCTATCGGGCGATGAAATATTTCATCCGCGGCATGCACCTGCACCGCGGCGAACTCGTGGAAGTGACCGGCAACCTCACGATTCAGCACGATAAGCCGACGCATGAATATCGCCATGGCTGGTACGAAGTCAACCCGGTTGAGACGATCGCGCGCTATCATGGTCCGGTGCCGGGCGACCTGCACTACATCCGCGTGGCGCACCACTTCCTCGGCCGAGTGACGGTCTCGTCCGAAGGCGGCATCCGCTAGCCTTAGATCCTTCCCAAGGCGGTTCGTAAATGCGCTTCGAGCATATCGAGGGAGACGCGCACTTGTTCTTTCGTGTCGCGATCGCGCACGGTGGCGTCGTTCCCATCGAGCGAGTCGTAGTCGATCGTCACGCAGAACGGCGTGCCGATCTCGTCTTGCCGGTAGTAGCGCTTTCCGACGTTGCCGGAATCGTCAAACGTCGTGCGCACGTGCGGCCGGAGGCCTTGTTCGACGCGGCGCGCCAAGTCCACGATATCCGGTTTGTTTCGCACGAGCGGAAAGACCGCGACTTTGTACGGTGCTAGGCGCGGGTGCAAGTGGAGCACCGTGCGATCGGTCTCACGCTCGTACGCGTCCAGCATGAAAGCCAAGAGCGCGCGATCCACGCCGAGCGACGGCTCGATGACCGCCGGCAGGTATTTTTCTTTGGATTCCTCGTCGAAATAGGCCAAGTCCTTTCCGCTCGCAGCCACGTGCTGGGTCAGATCAAACGTGCCGCGATGCGCGATGCCTTCGAGTTCGCCCCAGCCGAACGGGAAATCGTACTCGAGATCGGTGGTCGCCTTGCTGTAGTGCGCGAGATCGGCGCCGGAATACGGCGTCTTACGCAAGCGCTCGGGCTGCACGCCGAGCCGCATCCACCACTCGTAGCGCGCTTCGACCCAGTAGTCGTACCATCGCATCGCCTCGTCGGGTGGATCGCTCGGAACGAAGTACTCGAGTTCCATCTGTTCGAATTCGCGCGAGCGAAAGATGAAGTTGCCGGGCGTGATCTCGTTGCGAAATGCTTTGCCGATCTGCGCGATTCCGAACGGCGGCTTCTTGCGCGCGGTCTGATACGCGAGTTTGAAGTCCACGAAGATGCCCTGGGCGGTCTCCGGTCGCAGATATGCTTCGGAGGACGCATCTTCCATTGCGCCTATCGAAGTTTTGAACATCATGTTGAAGGCGCGCGGTTCGGTGAGCGTGGCGTTGCCGCACGACGGGCAGCGCTCCGACGTGAGCTGATCGGCCCGCCAGCGCTTCTTGCACGTCTTGCAGTCCACCATCTGATCGTGGAAATTGTCCAGGTGGCCCGATGCGCGCCAGACGGCCGGTGCCATGAGGATGGCGGTGTCGAGCCCTACGATATCGTCGCGCAGCACGACGATATCGCGCCACCACGCTTCGCGGACGTTGCGTTTCAGCTCCACGCCGAGCGGACCGTAATCCCAAGCGCCGTTGACGCCGCCGTATAACTCACTTGATTGGAAGACGAAACCACGGCGCTTGCAAAGCGCCGTCAGTTCTTCCATCGTCGGTTTCGGCCGTGTTGTCATGCGGGGGCACGCAGCGCGCGCCAGATCTCTTTGACCGAGGGCGGCTTGCCGTACATGAGCACACCGACTCGATAGAGCTTGCCGGCCAGGATCGTCAGGCCCCAAATCGTGAGCAGTGATAGGCCGACGGAGGCTGCGATCTGCCACCACGGCACCGGCACGAGCGCGATGCGCGTGAACATCAACAGCGGACTGATGAGAGGGATCAACGATCCCCACATCACGAATGGCGCGTCCGGATTGCTCAACGCGAAAATGGCGAGCAAGTATGCGGCGATGAACGGCAGCATGAACACGATCGAGTACTGTTGCACTTCCTCGGGTTTCGAGAGCAGCGAACCGATACCGGCGTACAGCGCCGAATACGAATAGAACGCCAAGAAGAAGAACACGATGAGATAACCGAGCGTCGACCACGGGACGTGAGGCAGTCCTTGACTCAACACGCTTGAAACGGCCGCCTGCGACGCCGGCGACGAAGCCATCTGTTGTGCGGCCGGCGCATACATCACGCCCGCGATCACCGACGCGATCGCGGCGCCGATCGCGTTGAGCACCAATTGGACGAGCGCGACGGCGCTGATCCCGAAGATCTTGCCCGCGAGAAGCTGCGACGGCCGCACGGCGCCGATCATGATCTCCATGATGCGATTGGCCTTCTCTTCGATGACGCCCATCGCGACCTGAACGCCGTAGACGAGCACGGCGATATAGAGAATGATGAGCAGCACGTAGACGATGGCGGTCGCGAAGAATTCCTCGCCTTCGCTCTTGAACCGCGTGTTCAGGCTTTTGACCGCGAACGGGAATTTTTCGGCGCGTTGCACTGCGCGTTGGAGCGCACCCGAACCGACGGTCCGCAGCACGACGTCTTGCAGACCGCGCTGTATCGTGTTCCCGTCCTGCAGCGATGCCGCGGATTTTGGATAGTACGTGAAGCCGAGCGCCCCGCGGGCGTCGCGGTATGCCACGAGCACTGCGTCGAATTGATCCTTATCCAACGCCGAACGCGCCGATGGCGGGAGGTCCGGTCCGGCGCTGCGCGTCTGGAGAATCGATATTCGATCGCCGGTCGGGCGGACGGCGACGAGGACTTGGTCTGCGATCTTTGCGTCCGGTCCGACAATACCGAGACGCGTTGCGCTGGATTTGGCGAACGAGCCGAAGACGGCGGGCATGAAAGCGAGGAGCACGATACCGATCATGCCGAGCAGTGTCGCGACGACAAACGACCGCTGCCTGACGCGTTCTATGAATTCGCGCTTGATGAGAATCCAGGTGGTGTTCAAGCGTGCGCCTCTTCCGGTTTCACCGCGTGGAGATAGATGTCGTTGAGCGAGGGCTCGACCACTTCGAAGTGGTCGACTGACCCTGCCGCCATCGCTGCGCGCAGCAATTCGGCCGGACTTGTCGTCGCCGGAATCGTCAGTGCAAGGAAACCGTCATTTGACGGCCGGATTGCCGCATCCGGAAACGCGCGCAGGAATGCGGTGTCCGGCATGGCGGTCATGCGCACGAAGCGCGCGGGCCAACCGGTCTTGATCGCACGAAGGTTGCCGGATAGAACCGCGCGGGCGCGATCGATGATGCAGATATCCTCGCACAGCTCTTCCACTTGCTCCATGCGGTGACTGGAGAGCATCACGGTCGTTCCGCGTGCCACTAGCTCGCGTATCGAAGCCTTCACCACCTCGACGTTGATCGGATCGAAGCCGGAGAACGGCTCGTCGAGCACGAGCAGCGGCGGATCGTGCACGATCGCCGCGATGAACTGCGCCTTCTGTTGATTGCCTTTCGAAAGCTCGGCCGGCGTGGACTGGAGTTTTTCCGTGAGGTTCAGCGACGCCGCCAGTTCCGCGACGCGCTTTGCCGCGGCGTCGTCGTCAACGCCGTGCAGACGCGCGAGGAACATCAATTGGTCGACGACTTTCATCTTGGGGTACAGGCCGCGCTCTTCGGGCAGATAGCCGAACGTGCGGCGCAGATCGCCGTCCACGCGCTTGCCGCCCCAACGCACTTCGCCGCTGTCAGGGACGATGATATCCAGGACCATGCGGATCGTGGTCGTCTTGCCGGCGCCGTTCGGTCCGAGCAAGCCGAAGACGCGGCCGCGCTCGATCGTGAACGAGAGACGGTCGACGGCTTGAACCGTGCGAAAGGCTTTCGAGATGGAGTCGACTTCTAACATGATCTCCTTACCGTGCGCTCGAGGCTGATGTCGAGAGCGTCTCGACGCGCAATTGCCCGCACGCCGCCGCGATGTCGTCGCCCATGGTATGGCGGATAGTGGATGGAACACCCCGCGCGCGTAAGAGCTCTTGAAATCGTCGCATCGCGGCCGGCTGCGATCGCGTGAACGACGCGTCCGTCGCGTTGTAGGGAATCAAGTTCACGTGATGGAGCGGGCCGCCCAACAGGTCGGCCAGTTGTTTCGCATCTTCGATTCGGTCGTTCACGCCGGCGAGCATCAAGTATTCATAGAACACTTTTCTATTGGTCGCGGCGATGTATGACCGGACCGCCTTCATGAGTGTGGCGATCGGCCATTTCTTGTTGATCGGCATGAGTTTCGTGCGCAGATCGTCGTCGGGGGCGTGCAGCGAGATCGCGAGATTTATCTGCACGCCTTCGCGGCTGAAACGGTCGATGCCGGGAACCACGCCCGCAGTCGAAATCGTGATATGGCGCGCGCCGAGGTTGAACCCTTCACCGTGGTTAAGCAGTGCGACCGAATCCATCACCGCATCGTAGTTCAGAAAAGGCTCGCCCATGCCCATGAAGACGAGGTTGGTCAGCGGAAGATTCTCGGCGCGCGCCCGGCGCGCCACGAAAACGGCTTGGTCGAAGATCTCGAGCGCGGACATGTTGCGGAAGAAACCGCCTTGGCCGGTCGCGCAGAAATCGCACTTCAGGGCGCAACCCGCTTGGGACGAGATGCACGCCGTCGTCCGGCCGCCGGTGTGCCGCATGAGGACGGCTTCTATCTGCTTACCGTCCGAAAGTTTGAAGAGAAACTTCGTGGTCTGGCCATCCTTCGACGTGGCCTCACGTTCCAGGGTGACGCTTGAAAGCGACAGCGTCTTCGAAAGCGTCGCCCGTAATTCTGCGGGCAGCACACTTATGCGCTCAAACGATTCGATGAGCTCCTTGGTGGCTGCGCGGTAGATCTGCCCGAGGCGATATCGCGGCAGCGCGTGCGCCTGCGCGAATTCATCCGTCGAAGCGAAGCCTGCCTCTTTGACGCGCGACGACCACCAGATGACCGCGGCATCGCGGGCTGCCGGCGGCGCCGTGGTCTCAAGAGCGGAATGCGTCAATCGACGAGGTCTCCAAATGCTAGCTGTGCAGGCGATCCTTCATCGTCTGTTTTCGTCGCCGGCGACGCGTTCTCCGGCCGCCCCTCATCGGCGATCGCATCATCGAGCTTCGTGCGCACGGCAAGCAAATCGGCATAGACGAGTTTTTTCACCTGGGTCATCTCGCCGCCCGTCAAACGCAAGAGATATGCCGGATGAAACGTGGCCATCAAGTCGGTGCCGGCAGGTCCTGCGTACCAGATACCGCGCTGGCGCGTGATGGAGAAGGCCGCACCCAAGAACGACTTCGCCGCGGGCGCACCGAGCGCAAGGATGACGCGAGGTTTTATGATGGCCAACTCTTCATCGAGGTACTGGCGGCAGTTCGCCAGCTCTTCTTGCATGGGCGCGCGATTGCGCACTTGGCCGCCCTCGACGACGCACGCGCGGCACTTGATCGTGTTGGTGATGAAGACGTCGTCGCGGCGCAGATCGATGGCGGCGAGCATCTTCGTGAGCAGTTCGCCCGCGCGGCCGACGAACGGCTCCCCGATGCGGTCTTCGTTTTCGCCCGGGCCTTCGCCGACGATTACCAGCCGAGCGCGCGGGTCGCCGACACCGCAGACGACTTTCGTGCGCGTCGACCCGATCGCGCAGCGCCTGCAGGCGTCGACGCGGGCGTGAAGCGCGGCAAGCTCCATGGCGCGCTCGTCGGTCACGGCGGTGCAACCGCGCGGCGCACCGCGAGCACGACACCGACGAGAATCGCAAGCGCGACGACGTATCGACCCGCGAGAGCTACGCACAACGAGTAGTACCAAAGGTAACCGTGGCGTTTGATCCAGTAGAGCCTTCTGCTCCGCTGCCGCCAGCCCAAGACGCCGGCTGCACCCCAGGTCTTCTTTGAGCCGCCCTTCTCGCTGCCGTGCACGACGACGCATTGCGGCAGGTAGACCACGCGCAGGCCGGCGTCGCGAAGACGGTGGGCGAAATCGATCTCTTCGTGATAGAGGAAATAGCGTTCGTCGAATCCGCCGAGCCGCTTGAAGACGTCGGCGCGGATGAACATCGCGGCGCCGACGACGAGATCGACGTCGCGCTCCGATGAGTAGTCCCACTGGCGCAGCGCGTAGCCGTTTGCCTGTTTTGCAAAGAGCGGCAGATCGCCGAGCGCCGAGCTCCGCAGAAACGATTGCCACCAGGTGTCGAATTCGCCGCACGATTCGGCGAGCCGGCCATCTTCGTCCAGCAGCTTGCAGCCGGCCATCGCGACGTCGGCATGCGTCTGGAAATATGCGAGGGCGTTCGCGAGCAGGCCGGGCTTCGCGCGCGCGTCCGGATTGAAGAAGAACAGCAGCGGCGCCGTCGCCGCGCGCGCGCCGATGTTGCATGCCTTTGCGAAGCCCAGGTTTGCCTTGTTCTCGATCACGAGAACGCCGGGATATGCCGCCTTGGCGCGCGCCACGGAGTCGTCGGCGGATCCGTTTTCGGAAACGATGACTTCGGCGAGCCTGGGGTCAGCGACAACTTCGGGCAGCGCGCCTATCGACCGCAACGCCAGCTCGAGTTCGTCGGCGGCATTGTAGGATACGATGATGACGGATACGTGCGCCATGGTCTCGCGCCTGTTCTAGAAAAAAGAACGAGCGCCATTTCTGGCGCTCGTTCATGGCGCTTGCGCGCCTGCCGTCAGGATGCTTTCTCTGCCGGCATATGGGGTGCTCCGTCAAGGGAGTTGAGGGCGTCCAGAATCATTGACAACGGAATCCCGTACCCCTCGCTGACCTGTTCGATCGTCTCAAACTCAGAGATCGAACAATTTGCACAGCCTCCCAAGTGGAAGTTCGCGAAGACCGCTCTGGCACCGGGGTGCAGAGCGAATGCTTCGCCGACCGTTAGGTCCTGGTGAAAACGCGGACTGTCTGTACTGACGGCGACCACCCCCCTTTCCCCGTCGTGCTCGCACATTGGTCTATCTCTAGCGAACCGCGGGATTGATACGTGTGGTATTTTCGGGCGGGTGGTGAGGCGAACCTTTTCTTTGCTGTAGGGCGAACCTTATGGTTCGCCTGGCTTCGCTGTAGGGCGAACCTTTATGGTTCGCCTGGCGGACCGCAAGGGTCCGCCCTATCTCACGGTGTCGTCGCAGCCGCTGGCCAGATCGTGCCGTTGACAAAGTGCGACCAGGCGACCGTGCACATCACCGGCTTCTGACCGGTCAGTAGCGGTGAGAGCTGCAAGTCGCCTTCGAACGAACTGAACTTGTGCTGTATCTCAATCCCCGGCGAAAACGTGCCGACGTCGCGGATGAAGAGACTCTGATCGCCGTACTGCACGTGAAAGCGGATGACGTCTGCCGCGACGCTTCCATAGTTCGTGAAATTGATCACGAGCTTGCCGGTCGTTCCGACCAGCACGTTTCCGTTATATGACACGTTACACGACTCGACTTGCACGGGGCTCGCGGGTGTGGCTGCCGGAGCCGGAACGGGGGCTGACATCGCCGGCGCGGGTTGCGCCGTCGCGGCCGGCGGCGCGGGCGCCGGTGAGTCCATGGGCTGCGGCGAGCCGTTAAGAGCGATCAATGCCGCTACGACGAAAGCGATGCCGGTCATATGACCTTAACCTTTCTGGCTACCGAGTGTTTACGCGCTCGAAATTATGGGGATAAAACAGCTATGAAACGTAAATTTTTGCTATTCGTTCTATCGCTAGCAGTGGCGTCCTGGTTGTTGCCGGCCGCGCCGGCCGCTGCCGTGGATAAGATCTGGACCGGTTACGTCGTCCACGTCTCCACGAACAACATCAAGGTGGTCAACACGGAGGCCACGCAGACCCTTAGCTTTCTGATCCTGCCGAAGTTCAACAAGCTGTTCTCGTCGGACGGCAAGACCACGTATCAGATGACGAGCCTGCAGCGGAATATGCTCGTCAAAGTCTACTACGATCAGAATTTGCTCGGGCAGCGGCACGCCGACCAGATCTACATCTTGAACGCGGAAGGCATGGCCCTCCACCGTTCCTGACCGCGGGCGCTACTTCGAGCGCCTGCGTCCCTGCAGATAGGCCCACATGAATGGGTCAAGGTCACCGTCGAGCACTCCTTGCGCGTCGGTGATTTTGACGTCGCTGCGGTGATCGTTGACCATCGTATACGGTTGCAGCGTATACGAACGGATCTGACTGCCCCATTCGATCGCGCTCTTCTGGCCGGTGAGCGCGGCAAGTTTCGCGGCGCGCTCGTCGCGCTCGCGCTGCGCGAGCTTGGCCGCAAGCATCTTCATCGCGCGGTTGCGATTTGCGAGCTGCGAACGTTCCGTCTGACAGGCGACGATGATTCCCGTCGGCTTGTGGATGATGCGGATCGCGCTCTCGGTCTTGTTGACATACTGACCGCCGGCGCCGCCGCTCTTATATGTTTCGATCTCGATCTCGTCCGGACGGATCTCCGGCTCTTTATCCGTCTCTTCGAGTTCCGGCGTCACGTCGACCGATGCGAACGAAGTGTGGCGCCGCTTTGCAGCGTCAAACGGCGAGATGCGCACGAGCCGATGCACGCCGCGCTCGCTCTCCAAGTAGCCATATGCGTTCTTGCCTTGGACGAGTATGGTCACGCTTTTGAGTCCGGCTTCGTCTCCGTCAAGACTGTCGACGATCTCAGCGCGGTAGCCGTGCCGCTCCGCCCAGCGGAGATACATGCGCAAGAGCATCGACGTCCAGTCGCACGCTTCAGTGCCGCCCGCCCCCGCGTGGATGCTCACGATCGCGTCGTGCGAGTCGTACTCGCCGTCGAAGACGGCCGTCATTTCGGCTGCGTCGATATCGTTTGCGAGCGCCGCGACCGCCGCCGCGATCTCCGCCTCGAGCGCGGGCTCGGCGTCCGATAGCTGCGCGAATTCAGAGAGCTCGGCGGAGCGCACGCCCAGAGCGGTCAATGGGTCGATGTCCGAGCGAATGTCGGCAAGCCGTTTCATGTGCTTCTGGGCGGCTTGCGCGTCGTTCCAAAAGGATGGGTCGTGGGTTTCCCGTTCGAGTTCGTCTACGGTTCGGACTTTTTCGGCATAGTCAAAGCCGCACCCGCAGCGTCTGCAGGCGGTCGTCGATACGCGCGAGATCGGTCTTCAACTGCTCGTTCATATGTCTCATCGGATGTAGGGCGGACCTTCATGGTCCGCCGTCCGCGGACCCGCCGATGTCTCAAGGAATTCGAAAATCGGCGGACTGAAGATCGATGCGCTGCCAACTCAGGAGGCCATCATCGGAAGATGGCCGCTCTCGCATTGCATTTGCCTACCGCATCGTCGTGAGACCTTTCGGCGCGAATATCCGGCGAACTGCCCGCGATAGCGTGAACATGAAAACCTTAGACGGCAAGCGACAGCTAGAGCATTGCACAGCAGGCCTGGGTCGAAAGTCCGGAGGGAGGCGCGCCGATTTGCGGCAAGCCAGGCATCGTCAGCAATAGCGCGCCGGTCTATGGCCGCTGTCTGAGTTTTTGTTAAGAAGGAGACACCGGTGACAGTACGCACGACTCGATCGTCGTTGGTGATTTTGGCATTGGCTTTTGTCGCGCTCGCAAGCGGCCGGTCGGCCGTCGCGGCAGTGCCCTCGTTCCAGGCATCTCATCTCGTTGCGACACCAGCGCAAACCTCCACGTGGGCGCAGCGCCACAACTATAAAGAGATATACCGAGTCGTTCCGCCCGACGGCGTCGACATGACCACTCTCGACACGCAGGCAGCCACCGGTAAGACCGTTCCGCTTTGGAGCGCTTCTATCGTCTCGCCCGTCAATCAAAAGAAATATGCCTTCAAGATGGTTGGTACGAGCCCGTTGCTCACGCAGAAGAGCAGCACGACGGTGAAATTCGTTTTGGTCGAACTTCGTTTCCACTTCTCAAACGGCGTCGTGCTCAGCCCGATCCTGCCCGGATGCGGAGACAGCCATTCCGTCGTCTCGCGCGTGCTTGGTTCGCCCATCATCGCGAACAACATCGACTATATTTCGAACGGCCAAAACGTCGGCAAGACGCAGTTCGAAGATGCTTTCCAACGCGCCAACTTTTGGAAATACGTCAAGAGCACGAATTATCACGTGGTGCTCAAACAAGACGGCACGATTCTGTTCGACGTCACCGTACCTTCCAATGAAGGCTTCACGCAAAGCCAAGGAGGCTGCCCGCCTCTTGGCGAGGTGAATTTCAGCTGGTTTGACGCCGGCTACAAAGCCGCGCTGAAGCAATTTGTGAACAAGCCCGGCGACTTGGCGCTTGGCATCAACTACAACACGGTTCTGTTTGAGAACAGCCCGAGCAACTGCTGCACGCTCGGCTACCACGAGGCGGTCGGTATCAATGGCGGAACCGCCACGCAGACCTACAGCGAGTCTGCGTACGTCGATCAAGGTATCTTCAACGGCTGGAATACTGCGACGTTGAGCCACGAGATCGGCGAGTGGATGGACGATCCGCTCGGCAACAATCCAACGCCCGCGTGGGGCCACACCGGTCAAGTTTCGGGCTGCCAGAACAACCTCGAGGTCGGCGACCCCTTGAGCGGCACGACGTTCAATGTGACTGACAACGGGTTCACCTACGAGGTTCAAGACTTGGCGTTCTTCTCGTGGTTCTATCGCCAGAGCCCGTCAATAGGTACCGGTGGATTCTACTCGCTCGGCGGCACGTTCACGCACGGGGCGGGGCCGATCTGCCACTAAATCGACATAAGCGTCGTTATGCGCCATCGGCCGCCTTTGGGGCGGCCGATTTTCTTTTGGCTTGTTCGCTCTGTGAGCGGGTGCGACGGCCTGCTATTTCTCGCAGTTGACAAACCATTCGAGACCGAACTTGTCCTTGAGCACGCCAAACTTGGCGCTCCAGAACACCTCGCCGAGCGGCATCTCGACTTCGCCGCCTTTGGCAAGCGCGTCGAAGATCCGCGTCGCTTCAGCTTCATCGCGCGTCGATAACGATAACGAGATGTTACCGTCCACGTTCGGCGTGTCGGGGCGTCCGTCCGAAGCGCTGAACTTCACCGCCCCCGATTCGAACCGCGCATACATGATCTTGTCGCCCCAGTTCGGCGGCGCGGGCATTTCGGGCGGCGCTTCCTTCATGCGCATGAGCGAGTCGATCGTGCCGCCAAAGATGCTCTTGTAGAAATTGAGCGCCTCTTCGCACTTGCCGTAGAAGAAAAGGTAAGGTTGCAACTCCAACATGTATGACCTTTCTCTGAGATGCGTGAGGCGTGGCGGTTCGTTTCCCGGACTGTCGATATCCTGTCGTCAAGCGGTTGGTATGCTGGTGAACCGAAAGGCGGCACTAAAGCGGATCCACAAAGCCGCTGCCAAGGACACAAGCCCCGCGATCACGATTGTCGGCAACGCGCCGATCGTGCTTCCGATTATTCCCCCGAGTACGCTGCCGATCGGCAGCGTCCCCCAAACTATCGTGCGCATCGTTGCGTTCATCCGGCCTTGCAGTGACGGTGCGACGATGGCTTGGCGAAGACTCACCTGATTGACATTGTAGACTGGGTAGGCAAATGATTGAAGCAGTTGCGCTAGCAACAAGAAAATCATGGGAAGGCCGAAAGCGGCGAGCGCCGTGACAAGGATGCCGACCCCGCCCATGATGCTGGTCAGCAACAGCGTCTTGCCAAATCCAAACCGACGTGCAATGCCGGCGGCAAGAAATGCGCCCGCAACGCCGAGATTCCCAAACGCAAGCACGCCGCCCACGAGCGCTGGTGCGAGATGCAGACTTCTGTACGCGAAAATCAGGAATACGGCTCCGATCATAGCACTGCCGAGATTGCTTGTGGCCGTGCATGCTGCTATGTTGCGCAAGACCGGATTCTTGTAAACTACTTCGACGCCGGCGCGAAGCTCTTGAAAGAACCCGGTTGAGATCGCGGAGGAAGATGCCACTACCTCGCGTTTCCGAATAGCCGCGAGACCGACCACTGAACCGATGAACGACAGCGCATCAACGAGGACGGACAGCGGAGCGCCAAGCCACTGTATGAGAATGCCCGCGAAACCGTTGCCGGCCACATCTGAAGCCGAGCGGCTGATCTCCAGTTTCGAATTGCCTTCTATTAAGTCGACCCGATCGATCAACGTGGGCAGATACGATTGATATGCCACGTCGAAAAAAACGGTTAGGACGCCGACGACGAGCGCAACAACATAGAGCTGCCCGAGCGTGAGCATATGGTTGGCCCAGGCTAGGGGAACGGATCCGAGCGCCATGGCGCGACCCACGTCGGCGGTGATCATGACCGCTCTGCGGGGCAACCGGTCTACCCAAACGCCAGCGGGCAATCCCAACATGGGAAACGCCAAGAATTGAGCGGCTTCCAGTAAGCCGACTTGGTATGCATGTGCACCCAGCGTGAGAATTGCGACGCTGGGGAGTGCGAGCGCGGTGATGCTGCTTCCAAACAGGCTGATCGTCTGGCCCGTCCAAAGCCTCGCGAAGTCAGGATGGCGCCAGAGGCGATTTCCGGGCTTAGGAAGATCCGACATTAGGACGTCACCGACGTTTCCCGGAATGTGAAATCACCTGCAGGTCCGAAGTCGCACACGCTGACTAACACAAGTGTGGTAGATTGGCTTTCAGTCATTGGCTTTGCGCAAGAACCGGGAAGTCGATCCCTACGGAGGTTTTCCGATGAACCGGAAGTATGCCGTTGTTCGCTTCGCTGTGTTGTTCGCTGAAGGTCTTACGCTCTGTTCGCTTTTTCAACTGTCGGCGTGCGGTGGCGGCGGCGGATCTGCAGGTGTTGCACCGCCGCCTCCGGTCAAGCGTTGCACAGGCAATTGCATCGTAGAACCATTCAATGCCACGAACAACTTTGCTCTCCTTAGCACTCTGTTCCCTTATCCGGTCGTATATGCAACCGGCTCTGGCGCCAATTGGAATGTCCTGTCGTGGGGCCAACAGTCTGGGGTGAACTGGAAGCCTTTTGTGATCACAAGTCCTTCGTCGACCGAGACTCTATACACCTCATCCACATTGGCGACGGCCTATGATCCCATGTCAGTGACTTTTCAAAGTAATCCAGCTTCAGCGACTTGGACCTCGACTACCTTAGGTCAAACCGCGACGACGTACTGCGGCTCAATCCCCCAAGAGTTTGATTTCTTTCTTCAGCCAAACGGCCCAGGGTTCGTCCAGACAAATCCGAGTGGTATTCTACCGGCCGGCGCCTATCCCAGCGGAGCCATTCCCACTTTGGATCAGATCACAAACCTTGACTTCCAGGGAACCATTACGGTCTTGGCGGCATCCCAATCCACGTCGAGTTTTGAATGCGGAGTGAATCAGAGCCAAGTCATACCGTCTCTCATCTTCAATTCGACAACAGGCCAAACTCTTTTTTACCAGCTGGAGGTCGCCTTAGAATGCTACCAGGGCACCCTGCCCGGGCAGGGCTGTGTCTCTGGTCCGCCGACTGAATTCTTTTGCCAGGGCACCCAACCGTACTGCATTGGCGACCCCATCACGAGTTATGGACATAATCTCCTCAATCAAGGAGACGCGCTGACTATGAACGGCATCAACCTCGCCCCGCGCTTAAGAGCGCTCATCAGCGGGGGCTCTCCCGATGGGCTGATGGACTCAAACCCTGCAGACTGGCGGCTCACAAGCATGTATATCGGACAGAGCGGCTGGGGCCGGGCTAACCTTGAAACCCTATGGAGCGGAGAGTTCTTGGTTCAGCTGACATATTAGTGTCGGCGTTTCCAACGTCAGATATCCGAAGTTACCGCCTCCGACCGAGGAGTTCGCATGAAGCGCAGCACCGTCTTAACCACCACGTCCGTGCTCTCGATCATCCTCCTCTCGCTTCATTTTACGGATGACATCGTCTATGGGACCGATAGGTCCCCGGTCTTGAACGTCGTGGCAATCGCTGTCCTCGTCATCTGGCTATACGGGTCGCTCGTGCTCGCCGATCGGCGATCGGGGCACGTGATCATGCTCCTCGGATCGATCGCGGGACTGGTAGTCTTTACCGTTCACGTGAACCGAGCCGGAGGACTGCCGGCCGGAGCCCTCGCCGAGTCCAGCGGAACATTTTTCTTCGTTTGGACTCTCCTCGCGCTCGCCGTGACCTCCGCCTTCTCCGCGATCCTCTCGGCGTACGGATTGTGGAATCTGCGACGTTCAAACGCGCCGAATGCTAGCCCGATGATTTGAGACGTAACTCCGCATCGCAAATTTGCAGGCCGAGCGCGAACGTTGTGAGGTTTGCAGCGTAATATTTCGCAAGTTGATGCGAGCGAGACGTGGGGTTTTCACAGGTTCCGGCTTGACTCAGGCGCCGTCGACGGCCAGGTTGCTGGATAACTCGCGCTGAGCGCTCACCTGGGCGAGGATATCGTTTTCCTACTTCTCAACCGTCGCCACGGCGTCGACGCCGACCACGAAGGAACTTCGGTGGCTGGCGCGACCAGTCTGCATGCGGAATCTACTTGACGCGGGCTCCGTAGATCAGATGCCAGAAAACCATCACTTGTAAACCGGTTCGGCGTAGAAATCGTCAAGAGTTCGGGGCGGCTCATGAAGGAAAAGGACGCTGTAGTGGTCGCCGCGGTCAAAGATGGCAATCTTGCCTCCGACAATCGACTTGTCGCTGCATGCGACATGGTATTGGCGTGTCAATTCTTGACACGCCGTGACCATTACGGCCGCAAAGTTCCCGCCCATCGTTAGGATTGGCCTCGAGTCACCCACGAAATCTGGCGAAGATATCGCGACTGGCGATGTCGTCGCCGACGGTAGCGGATCACCCCTGGCACCAAGTGCAACCGCCGTGACGAACATCGACGCGAGAATTGAGCGGCCTAATGGAATCATTTTGATTGAGACCTCCGTTTAAGGGCGTGATAGAGGCCCTCCGAGTCGGGCGTGCATTCGCATTAATAGCCCTGTGAAGCACAATTGATGACAAAACGGCCGATCGGCCTCAACTCACGCGTTGGGGGGGCCTGCGAACTCTGTTCCATTGCAAGGCCAGACGTACATGTGTTGCAGAGCTGCATTTGCGTATCTGCGGTCAATCACGTGTGGCGGTCCAAATCGGTCCGCGATGACGACAGGGGGCTGTGAGACCTCGTTGATGTACAGCACTGCGTACCGTCTGCCGTCAGTTGATACTCGCGTCCACCTAACCTGCTTCTGATCTGCGACCGGGAGCGACTTAATAATGGCCAACATCCAACGGCGATCCAAATCTGACAAGTGCTGCATTTTGAAATATGCTGTCGTCGGAAGAAATTCCAAACAAGAGCCAGTGGGCGCTGTCGCTCCATAGACCTGAGAAGCCGTCTTACCAGAACAGCCTAGGCACACATAACTCAGAAGTAGGCCGAGCAGCGTTATGCGCCGTGGCATTTCTTATACTTCTTGCCGGATCCGCATGGGCACGGATCGTTGCGGCCAACGCGTGCGCCTTCGGTCTTGCGAACAGGTTGTCGCGGCGCGGTGTCGTCGCGGTTTGAACGAAGTTGGTCGAAGCGCTTCGCGGCGTTTGGATCGAGCGGCAGCGTTCGGCCTGCGGCCATCGCACCGGCTGCTGCTCCAGCAGTTGCTCCCGCGGTTTCAAACGGTGCAGATTCGGCCGCAGGCAATGCGGCGCCGTTTGCTTGCTGCGTTTCGGGTGCAAGACCGGCCGGTGGTGGCGGCGGCTGCACGACGATGTGGAAATCATCGCCCTGATACATCGCCTGCAGAAAGTCGTCTTGTATCGTGACCTTGAGATCTTCGAAGAGCTCGAATGCTTCCTTTTCGTACTCGACGCGCGGGTCTTTCTGACCCCAGCCTCGCAGGCCGATGCCCTGTTTGAGACTGTCCATCGTGTACAGATGGTCGATCCAGAGCCGATCGATGATCTGCAGCATCGTGCCGCGCTCGAGCATCCGCAGACCGTCGCGCAGCCCTTGCTCTTCGAGCTGCGGATAGCGCGTGATCATCCGCTCTTCCTTATCGGTATAGATCTGGTCGCCTTCGCGCGCGAGCAGATCGACCATCTCCTCTTTGGAGAGCGGCAGCAACTGTTCGGGTGTGACTCGTTTGGAAATGCCGTGCACCGACTGCTCGAGTTCGGCGATGATCCTTGGGCGATCCCACTCGTGCGGATGCACGGTGTCGGCGCAGTTCGAATCAACGGCTTGCTGGCTCTTCAGCCGAACGATCTCGGTCAGCGACGGCCGGAGATTGCAGCCTTCCAGCACGCTGCGGCGCTCCGCGTAGATCACCGAGCGCTGCTTGTTCATGACGTCGTCGTATTCGAGGACGTGCTTGCGGCTCTCGTAGTGGTGCGCTTCGACTTTCTTCTGCGCGTTCTCGATGCTCTTCGTGAGGATGCCCGCCTCGATTGGCGTGTCGTCCTCGAGCTTGAAGAGCGGCGATTCCATGATGCCCTTGATGCGGTCGCCGCCGAAGATCCGCATGAGTTCGTCGTCGAGTCCGACATAGAAGCGAGACGAGCCCGGATCACCCTGCCGACCCGACCGGCCGCGCAGCTGATTGTCGATGCGCCGCGATTCGTGACGCTCCGTGCCGATGATGTGCAGGCCGCCGACAGCGGTCACGCCTTCGCCGAGTTTGATATCGACGCCGCGGCCGGCCATGTTCGTGGCGATCGTCACTTTGCCGGGCAGGCCGGCATCTTTGATGATCTCAGCTTCCTTTTCATGGTATTTCGCATTGAGCACGTTGTGCGGAATGCCGCGCTTGGAGAGGTAGCCGGAAAGACGCTCGGATTTTTCGATCGACCGAGTGCCCACAAGCACCGGCTGCCCGGCCTTGTGCCGCTCGACGATCTCGTTGATGACGGCCTTGAACTTCTGCTCTTCGTTCTTGTATACGACGTCGTCGTGGTCGCGGCGCGCGACGGCTTGGTTCGTCGGAATCACGAGTACGTCGAGGCCGTAGATCTCGCGGAATTCGCGCTCCTCGGTCTTCGCGGTACCCGTCATGCCGGCGAGTTTCTTGTACAGGCGGAAATAGTTCTGGAAGGTGATCGTGGCGAGCGTCTGATCCTCGCTCTTCACCTTGATGCCTTCTTTGGCTTCGATCGCCTGGTGAATGCCGTCTGAGTAGCGCCGGCCGTGCATGAGCCGGCCGGTGAACTCATCGACGATGATGATCTGGCCATCTTGCACGACGTACTGCTCGTCCTTGCGGAAAAGCTCTTTCGCCTTGAGCGCCGCCTGCAGTTGGTGCGTCAGCTCGAGGTTCACGGTGTCGTAGAGGTTCTGCACGCCGAGGAGCCGTTCGACCTTAGCGACGCCTTTTTCGGTGATCGGCACGGCGTGCATCTTCTCGTCGACGGTGTAATCTTCGTCGCGCACGAGTTGCGGCATGATGTTGCGCGCGAACTGCTCGTATATGTGGGTCGGATCTTTGAAGTTCGGTCCGAGGACGGCTTCGGGCGGCCCGCTGATGATGAGCGGCGTGCGCGCCTCATCGATCAAGATCGAGTCGACTTCATCCACGATGGCGTAGTTCAGGTCGCGCTGCACGCAATAGTCGACGCGCGGCGCCATGTTGTCGCGCAGATAGTCGAAGCCCGCTTCGTTGTTCGTGACGTACGTGATATCGCTCGCGTACGCCGCGCGACGTTCGTGCGGCGGCAAGAAATGCTGGATGATGCCGACGCTCTGGCCGAGCGAACGATAGATCGGACCCATCCATTCGGCATCGCGCTTCGCGAGATAGTCGTTGGACGTGACCAAGTGCACGCCTTTGCCCGCAAGCGCGTTGAGATAGATCGCAAGGGTTGCCACGAGCGTCTTGCCCTCGCCGGTGCGCATCTCTGCGACCTTGCCTTCGTGCAAGACCATGCCGCCGATGAGCTGGACGTCGAAGTGACGCATGCCGAGCGTTCGCTTGGCCGCCTCGCGGCAGACGGCAAACGCTTCGACGAGCAGATCGTCGAGCGTCGCGCCCTGTTCGAGCCGCTCGCGGAATTCGACGGTCTTGCGCGCCAGATCTTCGTCACTGAGCTGCGCGACCGACGATTCAAGCTCGTTGATGCGCAGCGCCCTTTTGCGCAGGCGTGCGACTTCGCGGTCGTTTCCGTCGACCCACGATTTGATCGATGTGAATACAGACAAGGTTTGCGGTTCCTCCGGTTGCGTTTTGAGATCGAGTGCGGCGGTGATGAGGGCCGCGCCGTCTTAACGCCGGAGCTGGACTGCCAGAGATGAGGGTGCGGGAATCGGAGGTGCCTCGCGCCGGACGAGCGCCTCGCTCGGGGCGGCGACGTCGTGGTTGAGACGCGCGGCCGGGCGATCGGCGACGTGCTGCGTGGCGCAGACGGCGATCACGCGGGCGATCGCGGTGGCATTGCACCTGGCCGGCAGGCGCGCGGCATCGGGAACGATGAGCGCGGCTGCCAGAACGAGTGAGATGAGCATACGGTCTTGGTATATTCGGCGCCGGCTAGCTCGGCCCCCACTAGTTTGGAGGGGGCGACTTGTTTGAAGGGGCCGACGCTAGTCGGCCCGGCGAAAATGAACTGGGCCGACTGGCGTCGGCCCCTTCGGTAGAACGAGGGCGTGTTAGACCGTGGGTTCGATCAGGCCCAGGTCGCCGCTTTTGCGCTTGTAGAGGACGTTGACTTGTTCCGTCTCGGCATTCAAGAAGACGAAGAAATCGTGGCCGAGCAGTTCCATCTGATGCACGGCCTCTTCTGCGTCCATCGGCTTGACGGCGAACTGCTTCGAACGGACGATGCGGGGCGCACTCGGGACATCGTCTGCGCTCTCTTCAGGCTCGACAGCGGCAAGCCCGACTTCAGCGGCGCTGATCCTGCCGTTTTGGCGATGGTGCCGTTCTCGCCGGCGCGTCTTATATTTGCGGATCTGCTGTTCGAGCCGGTCGCGCACCAAGTCGATCGATGCGTACATGTCCGGCGATCGTTCTTCCGCTTTGATGAGATAGTGGCGAAGATTGAGCGTGACGTCGACGATCTGGTCGTTGCGTTCCGTGCGCATCGTCACGTGGCCGTCGATGATGCCGTGATCGATGTAGTGTTCGAGATGTCCGATCTTTTCTTCGGCATACTCGCGCAGTGCATCGGTGACGCGAAGGTTCTTGCCCTTGATCAACAGTTGCATGCTCGTCACCCGGAAGGTCGGAGCGGGCGTGGCGAGTTCATGCCGGAAAAAACCTGTTCCTGCCATGGCGCCACTGCATGCGCGTGGTGGTGGGCGGAATACCATTCTCCGCCGGCCACCGCGGCCGCGAGAAGCGCTACAATGATCACGATACGCGCGATGATGTAGGGCGTGCGGGGGCGAGTCTTGATTATTTGACGACGCATGAGGTCTTCGAGATTTGGGCCGGCTACCGTTGGCCCCTTCAGATTTTTGACATGGGGACGCGCTGCGGGTCGTTGATCTCAGCCAGAGGCACGCGCTGCCGGAGCTCGTCGAGCGAGACAAACGTGAAACCGGCTTGGCGATACGACGCCACGATCCGTCCAAGCGCTTCGACCGTCGCGTCTTTTCCGTTGTGTAGGATGATGACCGCCGGCGCCTTGGCCTGCGCGGTCACCGCGTCGACTATTTGATCCGGCGTCACCGTTCGCCAGTCACCCGGATCGACGTCCCAGAGGACGACGGTCTCGCCGGCGGCTCGGGCCGCTGCGATCGTATCGGCGTTATAGTTGCCGTGCGGCGGGCGAAAATACGTCGTCCGCACACCCGTGACCGCAAGAATAGCCGCAGCGCCGTCGGCGATCTCCTCGGCTTGGTTCGAATACGGAAGCGTCGACATCTCGGGATGCGTCAGTGAATGATTGCCGACGCCCACGCCCGCCGCTATCGCTTGCGATGCGATCGCAGGCTGCTCGCGCGCGTCGCGGCCGATGAAGAAGAACTCGGCAGGCACGCGCAATTCGCTCAACCGATCGATCAGGACGGGGGTCGTCACCGGATACGGACCATCGTCGAACGTCAACACCGCAAGCCGTTGCCGCGCCGGATGGGAGAACGTGTCGCGGACGTCGAGCCACATGCGGGCCGCGATCGAGGCGGCTGGAGGATTGACGATTTCCGTCGCCGGCGTCGTGGGTGGAACGATGACCGGCACGAGTTCGAGTTGCGCGTGGTGTATCCAGCGCCGCGCGACGATGACCGTCACGATCGCAATCGCGATGACGGCCGCCCAGCGCCATGCCCTATTGAATGCGATAGTCCTGGCCCACGACGATCTCGACGTCGCCGCCTTCCACGGGTCCCGTGGTCGTCTTGATGTTAGCCACCGGCACATCTTTTGCGACCATGGAGAGGATCGTCTGATTCGGCCCGACGATCGAGGTGTGCGCCGCGCCGAAGCGCTTCGCATTGCCGGTCTCGATCACCGTGAAGCCTTTTTGACGCAGCGCGTCGGCCATCGCGGCCGCGGCGCCCGGCCTGCCGGACCCGTTCTCGACCTTCACTCTCACGGTCGACGGGTCGAACGAACCATCGAAACCGACGACGAGATATTTGTGCACGATCTGCGCGGATGCTTGCGGCTGCAGATAGAGCACCGATTGGCCATCGGTGTAGCCGATGTCGGTTGGTACCTCACCCGTGTGCACCATTTGCGGGGTGATGTCGCGGAGGGCGTATGCGAGCGCGAGCATCTTGTCGTATGGCATGTTGGTGCGAACATTCTTTGTCACGATCGAAAGAAGCTGCGGCACGTGCAGCGCGATCGATGGGTCTTTGAGCCGCGCGGCGAGGATCTGCATGACTTGCCGCTGCCGGCGCATGCGGCCGAAATCGCCCTCTTCGTCGTGACGATAGCGTATATAGCCGACCGTCTGATCACCGTTCAGGTGCTGATAGCCTTTTTTCAGGTGCACATGGAAGTGGCCCCAGCTGTCGTCGTAGTCCATGTCTTTTTCGACGTTCACGTCCAAGCCGCCGATCGCGTCGACGAGATTCTTCGTGGCGTCGATCTTCAACACCATGTAGTAGTCGAAGTCGGGCGTGCCAAGGTTCTTCACAAGCGTCGCTTCGGTGCGCTCCGGGCCGCCATCGGCGATCGCTTCGTTGAGTTTGCCGTATCCGGATTTCGGTATGTCCAGCCAGAGGTCGCGCGGAATCGAGAGCACGCCGATATTCTTGCTCTTGAGATCGATCGAGACCGCGATGTTCGTGTCGGACCGCGAGAGGGCGGTGTACACTTCGTCGTTCCCGGTCCAATTGTCGTCTTCGCCGAGGACGAGCACGCGCAATTTCGGTTTTCCAAATACTTGCGTGAGATCAGGCTCGAAGAGGCCCGGAAACGCTTCGCGGCCGCGGTCGCGCACGAATCCCGCGAATCCGGCGCCGACCAGCACGATGAGACACGCGGCCACCGCGATCGCGATCGTGCGCTTGCGTCCCGGCGGCGGCCCTGCGGGCGCGGCAGCGGTTACGTCTGCGGCGACGTCATGATCGACTGAATCCGCAACGTAGTCGAGATCCGCGCCTTGCGAGGCCGGATCGAACGGCTGTTGCGTCGAGTCTCCCTCGGTTGGGTCGGGCACGTCGTGCGCTTCTTTCTACCGCTCTGCGGCGACGAGCGGCTGCGCGTAGCGGTCGAATTCCGTGTGTCCGATCACGCGCGCTCGGACGAATTCGCCGACGGTGTGAGAGCCGCCGACATAGACCAGACCGTCGACGTTGGGCGCTTCCCGAACCGATCGACCGAAGCAGATCGCCCGGGAGCCCAGCGCGTCGCGAACAGGCGATCCAACAGGCAGCGTGCGCGTTCCCTCGATGAGAATGTCGAGCTCCTCGCCGACCCGCGCGCCGTCGTTCGCGTTTGCGACGCGGCGCTGCACGTCGCGGCAGCGGGCCGCACGCGCCTTCTTCGCGCGCATCGGGATCTGATCGGCTAACGCGTACGCGGCGGTGCCCTCTTCACGTGAATAGGTGAAGAACCCGACGCGGTCGAGCTTTGCACGTTCGAGGAACGAGATCAAGGCGTCGACGTGTTCCTCGGTTTCCCCCGGAAATCCGATGATAAACGTGCTGCGTATCGTGGCAGCCGGCAACGCCTCGCGCAGCGCGGCGAAAAGCTCGAGGTAGCGCTCGGGATCGGGTGGACGGCGCATGGCGCGAAGCACGACCGGATGCGCGTGCTGCAGCGGCATGTCCACGTACGGCACGACTTTGGACGATGCACGCATCGCTGCGATGAGCGACGGCTTGACGGACGTGGGATAGAGATAGAGGAGCCGTACCCAACGCAGATCCTCGATCTCGTCGAGAGCACGGATGAGATCCGGCAAACCGTCCTTGAGGCCGATGTCGCGGCCGTAGTCCGACGTGTCTTGCGCGACGAGATTCAGTTCTCGCGCTCCGCCGGCGACCAGCGCCCGTGCCTCTGTGACGAGCGATGCGATCGTGCGGCTCTTTCCGAGTCCGCGCAGCGTCGGAATGATGCAGAACGCGCAGACGTGGTTGCAGCCTTCAGATACCTTCAAGTATGCGGTGGCTCGCTGCGTCGTGACCATGCGCGGCAAGAAGCCGAGGCGCTCGACGTACGCATCGCGATCCTCGAGATGCAACGGCCGCCCGCCGGCCGACGATTCGCTGATGATCTCGCCGATCTTCGGAAACGCGCCGGTGCCGATCACCGCGTCGATTTCGGGGATGAGTTCGCGAAGGTCGGCGCCGTAGCGCTGCGCCAAGCAGCCCGCGACGACCAGCGTCTGACCGGGTCGCTTGGCAGCTGCGTAGCGCATGATCGCATCGGTGGATTCCACTTTTGCCGGATCGATAAAGGCACACGTATTGACGATGACCGCGTCGGCGTCGTCCGCTTCGGTCGTGACGGCCCAGCCGTCGGACGTGAGCGATCCGAGCATCACTTCGCTATCGACAAGGTTCTTGGCGCAGCCGAGACTCGCAAGATAGACGCGCCGCTGCGCCGCGACGGCCATCAGCGGAAGTTCACGAACTGCACCGCGAAATCGAGATCCATCCCGCGCACGAGTTCCATCGTCTTCTGCAGGTCGTCCTTCGACTTGCTGCTGACCCGCACTTGCTCGTCTTGGATCTTCGTGCTCACTTTCAATTTCGAATTCTTGATCGCTTCGGTGACCTTCTTTGCGCGTTCGGTCGCGATGCCTTGCGTGATGGTGACGACTTGGCGCAACGTCCCCTGGGATGCGGCTTCCGGCTTGCCGTATTCCAAGGCCTTCAGCGAGATCCCGCGCTTGACGGCCTTGCCTGCGAGGATATCGATGACGTTCTTGCGCTTCATATCGTCGTCGGCGACGATCGTGATGGTGGTGTCTTTGAGTTCGATGGACGATTTCGAATTCTTGAAATCGAAACGCGTCGCGATCTCGCGCGCCGCCTGATTGACTGCGTCTTCGAGAGCCTGTTTCTCCACCTTGGAGATGATGTCAAACGAATATTCGCTCATGCCTCTCTCATTGCGCGCCGCTCGTCGGCGCCGGTGCCGGTGTCGCGATCGCGAACACTCGATCTTCTACCTGGCCCACTCGCCCGAGCGAGCCGATGTCCTTGCCGTCGATCGTCGCTACGATGCCGCCGGCGTTGCCCGCGCGCAACGTGATCTCTCGATCGGCGCGAAACTCTCGCACGCTCCCCGTCGGCAGCGTGGAGTACAGCACGCGTTTGCCGTCTACGGTCACCGAGAGCCAACACGGCTGCGTCACCGCGATTCGCAGATCCACGGGCGCTGATTGGCTGGCTGCCATCTCTTCGCCGGCAGCGTTCGCGTCGACGGACGATGCGCTCGGAAGCGGCGTCGGCGACGGCGACGATTCCGTCGCGACGGCACCGGCGTTTCCCCCGCCGCGCAGCAATCCGATTCCATTCACCACGACCAGCGCGACGAGCAGCGCCGCTACGACGCCGGTGATCGGAACGACCCATGCCAAGACGTTTGCGCGGTTCTCGCGCGAATCGATCACGCCTCTTTGGATCGGCACGAAGGCGCTGATCGCCGGGCGCGGGTCATCGGCAGAGATCTCTTCGTTCGCCTCCGCCGCCAGACGGTCGGCGTCGAGGCCGACGAGCCGCGCATAGTTCTTCAGAAACCCGCGCGCGTAGATCGGATCGCCGATCGCGCGCCAATCCTCGCGTTCGAGCGCGTCGACGAACATCGTACGAATGCGAAGCTTCTTGGCGACGTCTGCGGCGGTGAGCCCGCGCGCTTCGCGAGCGTCGATCAGTCGCTGGCCGATGCCTGACATGGGCGCTCTCGCGTATGGATGGCCGCACCCGGACGACAGATCTGCGTGAATGGACGCGGCGTGATATTGAAGAATTAAAGGAGGTGTAGCATTGTCCTTTAGCGGGACGCACCGGTACAGCGAGTGATCATGCAAACGATGGCGGCGCCGGATTCGGAGCTGCGCCTTTCGGGGCGAGCGCTGGCGGCGATGAGCGGCGGAGTCGACAGCGCCGTGGCGACCGCTTTGGCGTGCGAAACGGGTCGCGACGCGGTCGGCGTCACGATGCGCCTTTGGAGCCCGGGCGATGGCGAGCTGAGCGAAAAAGTGCGCCAGTGCTGCGGACCGACCGCGTACGAAGATGCGCGCCGCGCAGCTGCGGCGATCGGGATTCCGCACTTCGTCGTCAATTTTGAACGTGCGTTCGAGCAAGCTGTGGTGGATTATTTCTGCGCCGAATATCTGGCCGGCCGCACGCCCAATCCATGCGTCGCCTGCAATAACTTCGTCAAGTTCGGCGCGCTGCTCGACTTCGCCCGAGTGCTGGGAGCCGACACGATCGTCACCGGCCACTATGCGCGCATCGCCCACGACGATGACGGCGCGCATCTCCTTCGCGCCGTCGATCGAGGCAAGGACCAGTCATACATGCTCGCCGGACTTGCGCAGGATCAACTCGCCGCACTCGTGCTCCCGCTCGGCGAACTCTCAAAGGATCGAACGCGAGATGTCGCCCGTGAGCGCGGCCTCGATGTCGCCGACAAGCCCGACTCTATGGATCTGTGTTTTGTCGATGGCGACTACCGGGGTTTCATCGCTCGTCGATTTCCCGAGAGCGCGGCGTCAGGTCCTATTGTCTCGGTCGAGGGTAAGCGCGTCGGCACGCACGATGGTCTGCTCAACTACACCGTCGGACAACGCAAGGGTCTTTCCGTGACGGATGGCGCCGGCGGTCCGTGGTACGTCGTGTCGACGGATCGCGCGTCGAATACCGTCACGGTCGGCAAGCGCGCCGATCTTGCGCGCGCCGTCATCGACTGCACGGATGCGAATATCGTGCGACCGGAACGATTCGTGGGCGGCGTCGCGCATGGTCGCGCCGTCTGCCGGTACCGCAGTACGCCGATCGAAGCCTCGGCACGGCTGACCGCGGACGGCGGCCTGCGAGTTTCTCTTGTTCAGCCGGTGCCCATGGCGTCACCGGGGCAACTGCTCGTGCTCTACGACGAGGCAGATGTCGAAGTGCTGGCCTCCGGCGTGATCGCCTCGTAGGGCGGACCTTTATGGTCCGCCGGCGGGCCATAAAGGCCCGCCCTACATTGGCCCGCCTTCCAAGATGGGTAAGAGGTACACACCTACGAACTTGTGAGGTACTATGATCAGACAATCGCTTGCGAGTTTCGCTGCGGCGACCGCGATTCTCGCTTTCGCAGCATGCTCGACGACACCGCCGCAATCATTCGGCTATCGGCCGGGCGTCGTCCCCGGCGTGACGCGTGACAAGATCGAGGCCATCCTAGGGAAGCCGACTTCGAGCGGACCGTTCAAAGTCGGCGGCATCAACGCCGACGTGATGATCTATCCGTTCGGTCAGATCATACTCGAGAACGATCGCGCAGTCGTGATCACGATCATCAAAGACCCTGCGTACAAAGGGCCGTTCGGCGCTGCGCCAGGTGTGATGAACGATCAATTTCAAGCGTCGGTCAAGGCGCAAAAGGTGCACCGCCGCGGCCATGTCGAGTACTACGATGTCCTCGTCACGCAGGGCGAAACGCGTACGCGCGATTGGTACGATCCGGCCGATAACCTGATGGTGGAGTCGGCGGCGACCAATGCCAACGATCCCGAGGCGCCATATCAGATCGTGGCCGTCAATCTCGCCGACGAGGCGGGGCGAGCTCTGCTCGAACAACTGGTACAGACGAAACTGAGCGGCGAATTTCCGGATCAGCATGTCCAGAACTACACGAGCGAGCCGTGGTCCACGTAAGGAGTCATCGGCGTGACCGATCAGACAGACCAAACGATCAACGACTCGGCGATTTCCGACTTCGGCGTCAAGCTTCCGCCGAACTCGCGCGTGAAGACGCTCTTCTTCGATGACGCCGCCAAGCAGATCCGGGTCACGCTTGACGACGACGAGACCGAAGTCATCGTTCCCGTCGAACGTATCCGCGCGCTTCACGGCGCGCGCGTCCGTCATGAGTCGGTTGCGCATTTCAAAGAATTGAATCCGGCTGCCACGGCGTCGGTGCAGTTCGTCGCCAAAGCCACGCTGACGCCGATCCGAAAAGACGTCTCCAAGGGCGCGGTCACCGTGACGAAAGAAGAGCTGCTCTATGCCTTCGCGATCCGCGTCGACGGCGTTGACTCGCTCTGGTACATCATGGCGGCGTCGTTCAACTTCCGCAAGACGCTTGGCCCGCTTGCGACGTATTCGACCGACCTCAACGTCAAGGAATTCGTCAAACGTTTTGCGTCGTTCGCGCCGCACGCGGTGTGCGATAGTTTCTTCACCGGCGTGACGAAATCGCTGCCGCTTCCTCCGCCCGTCGACACACTGATCGAATTCTTCCGCGTCGCCGCCCGGTAATCGGCGATGAAGGGGCCGACGCCAGTCGGCCCGGCGAACAATTACGTGGGCCGACTGGCGTCGGCCCCTTCAACATCCAAGCGGAAATCTAGCCGGCGGTGGCGAGCGGGTAGTCGCGGCGGTTGAAGTACGTGTCGCGGACCACGGGCCGGTAGCCGGCGCGACGGATGTTCTTCTCCAACTCCGCGCGATTTGCCGTGTTCGTGCTTCCGGCGAGCGTGACGACTTTCTCTTCTAAAATCGTTCCGCCCATGTCGTCGCAACCGAACATCAGTCCGAGCTGACCGAGTTTCAACCCCGGCGTCAGCCAGGACGACTGCAAGTGGTCGAAGTTGTCCAAGTACAGGCGGCTCACCGCGAGGACGCGCAAGTACTCCAGGCCTGTCGCCTCTTTGCCCTTGAGCGGGGTCTTGAACGGCACGTAGTACCACGGAATGAACGCCGTGAATCCATGCGTCTCGTCTTGCAGCTCGCGCAGCACGTCCAGATGGCGAATGCGCTCCGCATCGGTCTCGATCGAGCCGAACATCATGGTCGCCGTCGTCGGCATGCCGAGCCGCTGCGCGATGCGCATGACCTCGAGCCACCGGTCGTCGTCGATCTTGCGCGCCGAAATACGCTTGCGCACTCGCTCCACGAGGATCTCGGCGCCGGCGCCCGGCAACGATTTCAAACCCGCGGCGCGCAGCGTCGTCAACACATCTTCGATGCTCATGGACTCGCGCTTCGCGATGCCGCAGATCTCGCTCGTGGAAAGCGAGTGGATGTCCACATCCGGAAAGCGCTCGCCGATAGCGCGGAAGAGATCGATGTAGTAGGCGATCGGGAGATCCGGGTTGACGCCGCCTTGCACCATGATCTGTGTTGCGCCTTGATCCGCGGCGAACTTGACGCGCTCGAGCACCTGCTCGTGCGTCATCGTGTAGCCTTCGGCGTGACCCTCCGGCCGGAAGAACGCGCAAAACGTGCAGTGGACGTTGCAGATGTTCGTGTAGTTGATAGTCGTGTCGATGACGTACGTGACTTCGTCGCCCGGATGCAGCTGCTCGCGCCGCGCGTGTGCAGCCGCGCCAAGGGCATGAAGGTCGGCTTCCCGATAGACGCGCACGCCCTCGTCGTACGTGAGACGCCCGCCGCCGGCGGCGCGATCGAGCAGACTTGCGATTTCAGACATGCGTGTGGACCTCGCGCAGAAACTCAAGGTGCGGCACCGCGTTGAGCAGCCGGTGTCTGACGGCGAGCTCGAAAAATCGCATCAGACCGCGCCGCGCCGCGCCGTCGAAGTCGAAATTCAGCGTCCGGAAGTAGTCGCGGTAGAAACCGGCTGGCCGAGCGTGCGCCGATTGCGCCGCCGCGATCACGCTATCGATGTTCTCGGCGCCCCAGGCCTTGGCGCGCCGAAGCGCGGCCGCCACCGACTCGACGTCGGTCGGACGGTCCGCTGCGACTGCGCGGCGAACCGCCCAGACCGCGTACGCCATGCCGAGTCCGGTCAGCTCGTGCCAGAGCAAGCCGATGTCGTGCGCCTCGCCCTTTTCCGCGGCGAAGAACCCGTCGATCGCCGCGTCGCCGATCAGCAGACACGGCGATCCGTCGGCGCGGTATGCGGCAAGCGGATCATCTGACTCGACGAAGTCGGGCACGAATCCGTAACGCTCGGCGCAGATCGTTGCGAAGAGGTTCCGGCCGGTCGCGCTCTCGCGCGTCGCCGCGATCTTCACTCCCGCGAGATCGGCGGGCGGTCTGCGCGAAATGCAATAGATGCTGCGCACTTCGCGCTGTACACCGATGCAGACGTCCGGGAGCAGGATGAACGCATCTGCGTTCTTCGCGAAATGAAATGAGCTGATCGGGCTGATGTCGAGTTCGCCGCCGGACAAGCGCGCATTCAGCGCAGTGGGGACTCCGGCGACAAGCGTCCCCGGAAAGTCGACGGCGCCTGCGTCGAACGCGGCGTATATCGGCAGATCGTTTGTGTAACTGATGCGGCCGCAGCGGATCACTGCTTACGCCGGTTCCAAGACCTTGTACAACAGGTTGCGCCGGGTCGGCACGAAGCCCGCTTCTTCGATCGCCCGTTTCAGTTCTTGCGCAGGCGTGCTCTGATCGGTCTTGCTGCCCGCATCGCGATAGATCTGCTGTTCGTTATGCACGGTGCCGTCGATGTCGTCGGCGCCGAAGTGCAGGCCAAGCTGCGCGATCTTGATGCCGTACGAGATCCAGTACGCTTTGATGTGGTCGACGTTGTCGAGCATGAGCCGCGAGACGGCGATGGTGCGCAAGTCATCGATGCCGTCGGTCCATCCGTACTCTTCGAGATCGTTCTCTTCCGGGTGGAACGGCAACGGCACAAAGCACTTGAAGCCGCCGGTCTGCGCCTGCAGTTCGCGAAGCAGCGCGAGATGTTCGACGCGCTCTTCGATCTTCTCGACGTGACCATAGAGCATCGTGCAATTCGTCCGGATGCCGAGGCGGTGCGCGACGCGATGGACTTCCAGCCATTCTTCGGCCGACGCCTTGTGCGGGCAGACGATGTCGCGCACGCGCTTGACGAGGATCTCCGCACCGCCGCCGTTGAGCGCTGTGAGACCGGCGTCGCGCATGCGCGTCAACCCGTCTTCGTACGAGCAGCGTGCGCGCTTGCACATATAGTCGATCTCGGCCGCCGTGAAGAGCGCGAGCTGCACGTGCGGTATGCGCGCGTGAAGTTCGGCGATCATCGGAATCCAATACTCGAGGCTCGTCTGCTTGGGATCGTGGCCGCCGACGATGTGCAGCTCGTCGTAATCGGCCGGCTCGGCGCACGCTTTGTCGAGAATTTCTTCGACCGACATGCGCACCGCGCGCGCTTCTTTTTCGGATGCGGCGAACGAGCAGAATTTGCAGCCTGCGTAGCAGATGTTCGTGGTGTTGAGATAGCGCTTGAAGACGTAGTACGCGCGATCACCGTTCTTGCGCGTGCGGACCTCGTGCGCGAGCCGGCCCAGTTCGTGGAACGGCGCCCGCTCGTACAAAAAGACGCCGTCGGCGCGGTCGAGCGGCACTCCGGCGCGGATCTTCTCTGCGATTGCGCCCATCGCTGCAGTCGTGGTCACGGCTCGTTTCGGTTCTCGCACAACCTGCGGGCAGCCTCCGCTCGCAGCGAGATTTACAACAGCGTCTGCTCGGAGCGCCGGGGTGCGAGGAGCGATTCGAGCTGCGGCATGTCGGCTTCGCCGACGAGGATCTTCCGCGGTTTCGTGCCTTCGGCGGGACCGACGACGCGATACTCCTCGAGTATCTTCATCAGGCGCACCGCGCGCGGATGGCCGACCTTCAATTCCGCTTGGAGAAGCGCGACCGACGCCATCTGCCGTTCGATGATGATCTTCGTCGCGTCTAGGGCCAATTCGTCGGATGGTCCGCTGCCGTCTTCCTCGACTTCGGTGAGCTCGAAATCCAGCCGGTTCTCCGGGTCGTCCTGGCCGCGCCAGAACTCGCACAAGCGCTCGATCTCATCGCTCGCCACCATCGCGCCTTGCACGCGGATCGGTTTCGGCGCATCGATGGGCAGATAGAGCATATCACCGCGGCCGAGCAGTCTTTCGGCGCCCGCCATATCGAGGATGGTCCGCGAATCCACCTGCGATGAGGCGGCGAAGGCGATGCGAGATGGGATGTTCGCCTTGATGAGCCCGGTGATGACGTCCACGGACGGCCGCTGCGTGGCGACCACGAGATGGATGCCGGTGGCGCGAGCGAGCTGCGCGATGCGACAGATGCTCGTCTCGACGCGCGTGGGAGCGACGAGCATGAGATCGGCGAGTTCGTCGATGATGACGACGATATAAGGAAGCTTGTCGTCCGGATTCTCCGCGTTGTACTCTTCGATCTTGCGAACGCCGGCGCGTGCGAAGCGCTCGTAGCGCGCATCCATTTCGCGCGTGAGTTCGTAGAGCGCACCTGCTGCGAGCTTCGGATCGGTGATGCATTCCTTGATGAGGTGCGGGATGCCGTTGTATTCGGTCAACTCGACGCGCTTCGGATCGACGAGCAGCAGCTGCACTTGTTCGGGCGTGCAGGTCGACAGAAGCGATGCGAGGATGACGTTGAGGCAGACGCTCTTGCCGGCGCCGGTCGCGCCGGCGACGAGCAAGTGCGGCATGCGCGCGAGGTCGGCGATCACGGCGCGGCCGGTGATGTCTTTGCCCAAGCCGATGGAAAGTTTGCCTTCGACCTTCGGGAGATAGTCCAATATCTCGCGCATGGACACGATCGAAACCGCGCTGTTCGGCACTTCTATGCCCACGGCGCCTTTGCCGGGAATCGGCGCCTCGATGCGCACGCTCTGCGCGGCGAGCGCGAGCTGGATGTTGTCGGAGAGCGATTTGATCGCGCTGACCTTCACGCCGCGCCCCGGCGTCATCTCGTAGCGCGTCACGCTCGGGCCGCGCTCGATGTGCGTCACGGTCGCCTCGACGCCGAACGACGCAAGCGTCTCTTCCAGTGTTTTCGCCGCACTCGTCTCGTCGTGCACGCGCTTTTCCGGCGGATTGAACAACGACAAATCGGGCAGACGGTATCCGCCGGCGCTCACCGGCTGGCGCACTTGTTTTTGCGGTTTAGGTTCGGGAGCGGCAGGTCTGATGACGTCCAGCGGCGCCGGTGATTGCGCCGGCTTTACCCGAGTGAGCGGCTCGATGTGATCCTGACCGACGACGAGCGTCGGGTCCGCGGCGGCAGGTTCGATGTCGTCGTCGGTTTCGATCTCCGGTTCGACAACGAGCGTCGGCCCGATGGCGGCCGGGGCGATTGCGGCGTGCTCGACGGCATCGACTCTATCGATGGGTCGCTGCAACGCTCGTGCGCCGGCGCCGATCAATCTGCCGGCATTCGCGCCCGCTCGCGCGGCGCCGATGGCGGTAGCGCCGAAAACGCGCTTGAGCGAGATTCCCGTCGGCGCGACGAAGAACGCGACGAGGGCGAAGAACAGTATGATAGTCGCGCCGGCCGAGCCGCCCAGCCACACCAACCCGTGCGCCAATGCGTTACCAACGATGCCGCCGCGGCCGCCCATGCCGAGCAGCGCATCGAGCACGAGGAACTCCGCGATCGCGCAGCCGGCGAACATCGCCATCATGCGCAGCACGTGCAGTTCGAGGAAGATGATGACGGCGATCGTAGCAAGCGCGACGACCAATATCCAGGCACCGCCGCCGAACCATGCGTGCATTGTCGCGTTGGCGATCGGCCCAATGGTGCCTGAGTGGCCCCGCGGCAGCCAGAGCGCAAGCGCGCACAGAAGCGCGACGCAGAGCACGCCGATGCCAAGGATTTCCAGATTGAGCGTGAGGCCCGGTAACGGGTCGACTCGGCGCGATCTAGCGGCCGATTTCGCGCGGCTCATGCGTCCCCAACCATGCGCACGGATGTTCGATAGCGCGCCAAACGCTGCCTGCGCATCGCGAATGTAGGGCGGGCCTTCACGGCCCGCCGGCGGACCATAAAGGTCCGCCCCACATCATCTCATCGAGATTTTGGGTCGAGCGCGTCGCGCAAGCCGTCGCCGAGCAGATTGAAGCCGAGCACGGTCAGCGAGATCGCGATTCCCGGAAAGAGCAGCGCCCACGGAGCAGACAGCCAGTAATCGCGCGCGTCGTTGAGCATGGAACCCCATTCCGCGGTCGGCGGTTGGATGCCGAGACCTAAGAACGACAGTCCGGCAGAATCCAACTCCGCGGTGCCGACGCCTAGCGTGGCCTGCACCAGCAGCGGGGCCATGATGTTCGGCAACACGTACTTGAGCAGCAGCGCGGGTACGCCGTTGCCGATGGCCTTCGCCGCTTCGACGTACTCCATATCTCTGACGGCGAGCACGGACGCGCGCGCGATGCGCGCATAGACCGGTATGCCGACGACGCCGACGGCGATGAACAACTTGACGACGTCGCTCACGCGCGTATCGAGCACGGCCGAGACGGCGATCGCAAGTATGATGCTTGGGAACGCAAGCATCACATCCATGAAACCCATCGCGACCGAGTCGAGCCAACCGCCCCAGAAGCCGGCCGTCATGCCGATGAACGTGCCCAGCAACAGGCCGATTCCGACGGAGACGAAACCGATCTCGACCGAAAGCCGCGCGCCGAACACGAGCCGCGTGAAGATATCGCGCCCGAGTTTGTCGGTCCCGGCAAGGTGGGCTAACGACGGGGGCAGCGTCGTGGCCGCGGGCGCAAGATTTTGGGCAAGCGGATCGCGCCAACCCGAAAGTGCCGGCGCGAAGATCGCGCAGACGGCAAGCGCGGCGATGATGGTGAGCCCGATGAGCGCTGACGGACTTTTGCGAAAACGTCGCCATGTGTCCGCCCACACTGAAACGTATGGCGCCTCGTGCAGCGCGGCATCGGCGTATGTCGATGCGGCAAGCGCCATCGAGCCTAGATCTCCATGACCACCGGAACGATCATCGGTCTGCGTTTTGTGCGGTCGAACACGAACTTGGACAGTCCTTTGTGGATGTCGTCGCGGATCGCCGTCCACTCGGTGATGCCGGCGTCGGCGCCCTCTTCGATGATCGTGTGCGCTTCGCGCCGCACTTCGTCGAGCACGCCGTCGGCCGAAGCCGAATGGTCGAACGTGAAGCCGCGCGACGTGATGTCCGGTCCGGCCAGGACTTTGCCGTCGACGCTATCGATCGTGACGGTGACGATGATCATGCCGTCGCCCGATAAATGGCGGCGATCGCGCAGCACCACGGTGCCGACATCGCCCACGCCGAGACCGTCGACGTAGACAGGCGCTGCGGGCGCTTTGCCGACGCGCGCGACCGTATCTCGATCGGTGAACTCGATCACGTCGCCGTTTTCAACGACGAAGACGTCACTTTGCTCGAGTCCTGTTTTGAACGCGAGCCGCGCATGCTGCACGAGCATTCGGTATTCGCCGTGCACCGGGATGAAGTACCTGGGCTTCGTGAGATTGAGCATGAGCAGCAGCTCTTCTTGGCAACCGTGTCCGGAGACGTGCGCCAGCCGCTGCTTGCCATAGATGACATTGACGCCGAGGCGGAAGAGATTGTTGATCGTCCGCCCGATGCTGCGTTCGTTGCCGGGGATCGGCGTCGCCGAGATCACGACGGTGTCACCTCGGACGAGCTTCACTTTCCGATGATCGCGCGCTGCCATGCGGGTGAGCGCCGACATCGGCTCGCCCTGGCTGCCCGTGGTGCAGATGACGATGCGCTCCGGCGGATACGACGCGAGCTCGTGCTCGCGTATCAGCTGCGAAGGCTCGATGTTCAGGTAGCCGTGCTCCATGGCGATGCTCGACACGTTGAGCATGCTGCGGCCGACGAAGCAGATCTTGCGGCCGTGGCGCGCCGCCGCGTCCACGGTCTGCTGCAGGCGCGGCACATTCGAAGCGAACATCGTGACGATGATGCGCCCTTCTGCGCGCGCGAAGATGTCGGCAAACGTCTCTCCGACCACGCGCTCCGAAAGCGTATGACCGGGAAGCTCCGAGTTCGTCGAATCCGAACAGAGCAGCAGCACGCCTTCATTGCCGTAACCGGCGAGCGCGGCCATGTCGGTCGGCTTGCCGTCGATGGGGGTCTGGTCGAACTTGAAGTCGCCGGTGTGGATGACCGTGCCGAGCGGTGTATGCAGCGCGATCGCGCACGAACCCGCGACGCTGTGCGTGACATTGATGAAGTGCGCGCCGATGCCGCCGACCGTGACGGTTTCGCCGGCTTCTACGATATGCGTGACGACGTTTTGGATCTTGTGCTCTTTTAGTTTGCCGCGCAGCAGCGCAAGCGTGACGTCCGTCCCATACACCGGCACGTTGAGTTGGGCGAGGAAGTAAGGAACGCCCCCGATGTGGTCTTCGTGCGCGTGGGTCAGAAGCAGACCGCGCACCTTGCGTTTGCGCTCGAGCAGATAGGTGATCTCGTCGATGACCAGGTCGACGCCGAGCATCTCTTCTTCCGGGAATTGGACGCCGGCGTCCACGACCACGATGTCATCGCGCGTCTCGAACACCGTCATGTTGCGGCCGATTTCGCCGCAACCGCCTAGGGGGATGACTCGGAGGTATTGGCCGTCGCGGGGCGGATCGGGCAAAGGGTCATTTGAATCGCGCGTGCTCGCGACCGGGAAAAACTCATGTAGCATATGGGCTCATTCGCCGCCGGCGCGCTATTTGCCCCCACGTGTTTCACCAGGGCTGCAAGGTCCATCGCAATGCGGCCGGTTGGAATTGTGCCGGGCAGAGCATCTCGATCGAGCGAGATTCGCCGGGCGCGATCGAATCCACGGCGTATGCGAGGTCGACGTTTCTTCCAGCGGCGTCTTCGACGTGCGCGATGAGCAAGCCGGTGAACGGCTGGTGAGACTGATTGCGCACTCTGGCGTGTACGATCGGGCTGCCGAGAAAATCGAGTATGATCGAAGACGGGCCGACCTCGATATCGGAGAGATTCATCGCCGTATCGAGTCTGACGAGGGGCGTCTCCGTCTCGGTGAGCGCCAAGAAATCTTCCAGCGCCGCTTCGCGGCGTGTGAGCGCGGCGATCACCGCAAGCCGGACAACGCGGCGCCGGATGACGCGCTCGGTCGCTATGGGCGTTGAACGCGGCGCCGCCGGGTGGCGCTTCCGTTTCGGGCGCGCGTGAAGCAATGCGCTGAGAGCTGCGGCCGCAATGAGCGTAGTCATGGCGCGCGTATCCCGCGTCGCTGGCCGCGCGGAAACCGGCCGCCGCTTATTTGTGGCTTTGGAGCAACGTCAAGAACGATTCGAACTTCAACATGTGGCCTTCGCGGGCGCTCCATCGCCGTACGACGTCGATATCAACCTCTTGGGCGAAGAGAATTGACCGATTTTCAAAGTGTTTTTCGAGCGCGTCTTGGACGACGCCGCAACGTCGACGCGAGTGTTCGGAGGTCTTCTCTCGCTTCGCCTAGTCTGGCAAGGAGCCGGCCGAGTTCGCGCGCGGCGAAATATCGAGGATTGACAGAGACGCGCCTTTCTTTTCCGATGATCCGCGACGCCGTGAGACCTTCGGCATCGAACGCTGCGACGATCCGCTGGACGGACGACAAACTGGAACCCGTCAAGCGTGCAAGTTCGCGCGGGTAGCTTTCTTCGAGGAGTGCGAGCAGAATGAGTATGTCCGTTCGCAGCAGAGATCCGAAGGCTCGTGATCTCTGATCTAGGCTATTGCCTTTCATGAGACAAGTATACTAAATCCGCAAGGCATCGCACCGGAATTTCGGTCATACGACCTAAAATTTCGGTCAATCGGATCGCTGACGATAACGCTTGACAAGCTACCCGTTTGACCGCTATGATTACGATGTCTTAAACCACTAGGACAATGAGACAGGATATGAACGAGTAGTGCTCTTCCACCTGGATTCGGCAAGCGCCATTCCGGTCTACGTCCAGCTCCGAGAGCAGGTGCTGCATGCGATCTCCCGCGGTTCGTTGCGCATCGGCGACCAACTGCCGACGGTACGCGAAGTCGCTGTGGCCCTTGCGATCAACCCAAACACGGTCAACCACGCCTACGCCGCGCTCGAACGCGAGGGCGTCCTCGTCAGCAAGCGCGGTCGCGGAACATTCATCGCGGGCGGCGGGCGGCCCGAAGACGACGCTGCGCGGATCACGCGGCTGAACGACATCGCGCGCCGCGCGCTCGGGGAAACGCGAGCGTTCGGTTTCGCACCCAAGGAACTCATCGACGCTGTGGCGCGCATCGCGCGCGAAGACCACGAAGGAGAATGATGGAGATGCCAATCATCACCAGCACGCCATCCGCCTCGAAGGACGCATCGGGTCCCTCGGGCGCCGTGGCGCAAGGAACCGCATCCATCCACTTCGGCAATCCGGTATCGTGGCTCTTGGCGGGCATCATCACGCTCGCCGGCGTCATCGGCACCGCGACGATCGGCAATCCCGTCTGCGTCGTCACCGCGCTGATCGTCGCCGTCTTGCTCCTCGTCACACTGCAGATCGCAACGGTGTGGGAACGCGCGGTGGTCTTGCGGTTCGGCCACTTCCGCGCGCTCGCCGGCCCCGGCGTGTTCTTCCTTATACCTGCGGTCGACACGATCGCGGCGTGGATCGATCAACGCGTGCAGACCAGCACATTCACCGCTGAAGAAACGCTGACCAAGGATACCGTGCCGGTCGACGTGGACGCCGTGCTCTTCTGGGTAGCGTGGGATGCCAAGAAGGCCGCGCTTGAAGTCGCCTCCTACCGCGACGCGATCGGATGGGCGGCCCAGACCGCGCTGCGCGACATCATCGGAACCACGAACCTCTCGGACCTCCTCAGCAATAGACAAGCCGTCGACGACAAGCTCCAGCACACCATCGACGCCCGAACCACACCGTGGGGGATCACGGTGCAGTCGGTCGAGATCCGCGATATCAAGATCCCCGACAACCTTCAGGATGCCATGTCCCGACAGGCCCAAGCAGAGCGCGAGCGCGAAGCACGCGTTATCCTCGGAGACGCCGAGCGACAGATCGCGGCTTCCTTCATGGAAGCCGCGAAGCAATACGAAGGCAACAACGTAGCGCTGCACTTGCGGGCTATGAATATGCTCTACGAAGGCTTGAAAGAGCGAGGGGCAATGATCATCGTGCCGAGCACGGCCGTCGAGACGATGGGCCTGGGCGCGATAACGGGGTTGTCGGCTTTGAGCGGGGCGCTGCCAGGATTGACGGCAGCGAGCCCGACCGCGCCGCCTTCCCCAGCTTCAGGAGGAAACGGATGATCGCAGCGGTTTTTCTTGCCGCGGCGGTTGCGGCTGCGGCCGCGCCGCCCGACGGCACGTACACATACGATATCGCAACCGGCGGACAGGTCTCGTCGGCTACAGTGACGATCAAGCGCGACGCTGTCGGGCTGCATGTCGACGAAAACACCTCGATCGCCAGCAAGAGCGCAACCGCGACGTTGGTTCTCGATCCCATGACCCTCGCGCCGATCTCGTACGTCGCGGCGTATAACCCCGGCTCATCGAACCCGAGTTCCGTCGCGATCTCGTTCAACGGTCAAAGCGCGTCGGAAACCGTGGACGGGCAATCGGGTCAGCCGATCGGCATCGCGCCGCTCGTCGGCGCACCGAAGATGCTCGTGCTCGATGGCGCGTTGCTCGCGGGTTTCGTGGTATTGCCGGCGATCGCGTCGAGTTCGTCCGACAACAGCATGACGGCTATCGTCGCCGCCAACGGCACGGCGTATCCGATCGTGATCGACCGCAAACTGAAGGCAGCGCATCCCGTCAGCGTGCCTGCCGGCGACACCTCGGTCTCCGTGATCACGCCGACCGCGTTCACCATCTGGTATGACCCGCGAACACTGGTCATGGACGAGCTCGACGTGCCGCTGCAAGGCGTCACGGAAACGCTCCGCAAGCACAGCGCCGCAGCCCCCACGGGCGAGAATCCGGCGGCGTTCGCCTTAGTTGGGAGGCACTAGATGACGACCGATAGCACCGGACCCGACGCGCCGCCGCCAGTTCCCCCGGCCGCGAAGCCAAACGGCTTGGCGACGTACTTAGGCATCCTGTTCTCGCCGGGTGAATCGTTCGCCACACTCGCGCGCACGCCGATGTGGGGTTGGGCCGCTATCGTCGGCCTCATCTGCATGGTCGTTGCGACGATTGTCCAGCTGCCGGAGATCGCTAAGGTCTCCCAGGTCCAGTTCGCCCAGCAACTTTCGCAGATGCCGGCCGATAGACAAGCAGCCGCAACAGCGACCATGGCGAGCGTTTCGCACGCAGTGCCGGTCTTCGCAGCCATCGGTTCACTGGTGGTTCCCTGGATCATCTGGCTCGTGGCCGCGGTCGTCTTCCTCATCGCCGGCGCCGCCACAAAGTCTTCGACGAAGTTCACCGACGCATGGGTGCTTGCGGTCAATTCGTTTGTCGTCGTCGCTTTGACCGCGATCATCAATGCGATCATCGTGGCCATGCGCGGTCCGGATGCGATCACCAGAGCGAGCGATGCGTACGCGATCCCCTCTCTCGGATTGATCGCGCAGAGCCAACCAAAGTTGTTCGCTTTCCTCTACGCGTTCAACCCGCTCGCGCTCTGGTACTACGTCGTTGCAGCGATCGGTCTGCAGATCGTCATGCGCATGAAACCGGGCGCGGCTTGGATCACTGCCGTCATCTACGCGTTGCTCGGCGCAGCCATCGCCGCGGCGTTCGCGCGATAAGGAGATAGCGGCCAACAGATGATCGCGACCTGGTTCGCAGCCGCCGTCGCTTCCGCGATCGTGGCGACGCCTTCGCCTGCTGCACCTGCGGCGCAGCCGATGACACTGGATCAGGCGATCTCGTTTGCGATGTCGCACGACGCGACGGTGCTGGCAGCGCGTTCCGCATATGCGGCTGCGGGTGCGCAGCTCGCAGCCAATCGCGCCGCCGGCCTCTTGAACGTCAACGGCCAGGCACAATCGATCTTGAATCGGCAAAGCTCGAGCAACGCGGGCGCGTTCGCGCAATTCGGGCTCTCGCCCAGCCCGAATTTCTCGCAGAACACGGCGCAGCTCACCGCCTCGCAAAACGTCTTCGATCTCACCACGACGCTGCAGGCCAAAGAGGCGCAGCGCGCCTACGACGCTGCCGACCGCGATCTGCGGCGCGCAAAGTCGCAAGCGACGCTCGATGTCATGACGGCTTTTTATGGCTTGGCCGAGGACGCCCAGCTTGTCACGCTCTCGTTGGCGGACCTGAAGTATCAGCAGGCGCTCGTCCAGATCGCGCAGATCAACTATCAGACGGGTAAAGTCGCCGGCATCGACGTCTTGAAGGCGCGCATCCAGTCGACGACCAGCGAGGAGCACTCGTCGTCGTCTGAAGCGGACCTCGAAGATGCTCGCCAAAACTTGGCGCAGCTGATCGGCGCACCCGCCGATCAGACATTTGCCTTACCGGACTCGATACCGGTACCTGCCCCGCCCGCCGGCGATAAGGCGTCGCTGACCGCGCTTGCTTTGCGCGATCGACCCGACTTGCTCGCAGCCTCCGATGCGTTGGATGAGGCGCTTGTCCTCCGATCGCTCGTCGATGCCTCGGATCGGCCGATCGTGAACCTGACCGGCGGTTGGGGAAACCAGGTCTCTCCGACCAGCAACGCCGCGACGCTTGCCGCATGCAACAATCCGAGCCACCCGCTCGGCGTGCCGTGTGCGTTGGGCGCGTCGCATTTCTATAGCGTGTCGTTGACGTCGACGTGGACGCTGCCGGTGCTCGATTGGGGCGCGAAGCACGCGGCGCGCCAGAGCGCTTCGACCGCGGCGGACGAGAAGCGCGCGGCCTATGAAGCCGCGCAGCGTCAAGCCGCGATCGACGTCGATCAGGCTTTTCGACGGCTCGCTGTCAACAAGCAGAATCTCGATCTGGCGACTGCGAACGACCAACTCGCAAAACGCAGCGCGGATGTCTCGCAAGTCCAATACCGCACCGGTCTCATCAGCCAGATCGACGTGCAGTCGGCCGAGCAGACGTATCTTCAAACAGCCAAAGATCTGCTCGACGCGCAAGTCGGGTACGTGTTGTCTGTTGCAAAGCTCAAACTTGCGGTTGGTGATTTGTGATGAATCTCGTCGTAGGGCACGCATCGCTTGCCCAGGCGGACCATAAAGGTCCGCCCTACATTGGTCAAGGAGAACGCGTTGCGGAATAGACCCAAGTGGCTCATACCCGTCATCGTGGTCGCGGGCGTGCTATTGCTCGTCATCCTCGGCACGGTCACGCGCCACGGCGGCGGCGGCGTGGACGTCACCACGATCGTCGTTTCTCCGTCGAACATGGTCGTGAAGCTGCCTGAAAACGGCGTCGTGGATCTGCCGCAGACAGCCACGATCGCGGCGCAGAGCGCAGGCACGGTCGTACGGATCATCGCACACGAAGGCCAGCACGTCTCGCAAGGCGCGTTATTGATGCTGCTCGACGATCGGCAGGCGGCGGCGAAGGTGGCTGCCGATCAGGCGCAAGCCGCGCAAGCGCGCGCCACGCTGGATAAGGCGCAACAGGCGGAGCAGACGTCAGGCGATACGAGCATTCAGACCGTCGCCGGCGCAGAACAGACGCTGTTGCAGGCGCAGGCCAGACTGCAAGCCGACATCAACAGCAAGCGCGAAGGCCAATTATCGGGCGCGGTCGCGGGATCCGCCGGACTCGGCGTGAGCGGTGAGTCAGAGCTCATCCAACAGCAGCAGCTGCTGCAGGCCGCCACGACCAATCTCGAGACAGCACGCGAAACGTACGCATCGGACCAAGCATTGTATAAGATCGACGCCGTATCGCGGCAAGTGCTCGACCGCGATCGCGTGGCCTACGAGCAAGCGCAGACGGCAGCGGTCGCCGCGCAGCAGCAATACGACCTCGTCAAGCGGCAACTTTCCGATAACGCATCCCAATTCGAAAGCACGATCGAGGCCGATCGGCAGGCCGTGGCGAGCGCGCAAGCTGGCGTGCGCCAAGCGCGGGTGCAGGCCGGCAGCGATAAGACGATCGATGTCCGTTCGGGTCAAGCCGGGCTCGACTCCGCGAACGCACAGCTCGTCATAGACCAAGCCGAACTCGATGCCACGCGCGTGTGCGCGCCGTTCGACGGCGTCGTGCAGTCCGTCGGCACGGTGCAGTCGTCGCAGGGAACCGGACTCGTGGATCTCGCCGTCGGCGATGCCGTGCAGCCGGGCCAGACGCTGTTCACGTTTGCCGGCAGCGGTCCCATGGTCGTGAAGGCGCAAGTGGACGAGCAAGATATCATCAACGTCAAGCTTGGCCAACATGCATTCATCAGCGGCGCGGACTTCCCGGGCGAAACGCTCGTCGGCACCGTCACGCGAATCGCGCCCGTCGTCGTGGCGCAGAGCCAGGCCGGCAACGCAGCCAAGAACGTGGAGACCACGATCTCGCTGGGCCGTTCGTACGATTTCTTGCGCGACGGCATGTCGGCGGACGTCGACATCGTGACCGGCAAAGCATCGAACGCGCTTACGGTGCCGCAGGTCGCGGTGATCGACGACGGCTCGAAGCATTACGTCTACGTGATCAAGTCCGGCACGGCGCACAAAACGTACGTGACCGAAGGCATCAAGAACGACACCGACGTGGTGATTCTGAGCGGCTTGGCAAAAGGCGACGTCGTAGCGACGACGGGCGTGAAGGACCTCAAAGACGGCGCACGCGTCAACGCCACGGCCGCAACGCCGGCGCCTACATCGAGCAGCTGATGTCGACGACCGAATTGGTCGGGAGCATACTCGAGGTCATCGCCTTCGCGGCGGCGGCGGATGCGATCAGAGTCACCGTCATGGCGTATCCGACGCTCCCCGAGAGAGTTCCGATCCATTTCGGACTGACCGGAAAGCCAAACGCGTGGGGACCGCGCCAATTCGTGTTCCTCGTGCCGGCGATCGCCGTCGTGATGTTCATCGCCGCAAGCGTCACAAACCCGATCTTCGGTTTTGTGCTCGTGAGCAAGACCGGCGCGGTTTTCCAACCGCCGATTCCGATGCCGTGCGGCGTCTTTGCGATGACGCTCGTCTTGTTCGACGCGATCCAGCACGGGATGCTGCAGAGCGCGCGCACCGGCAGCTGCTTGAATATGCGCACCGTGCTGCCGTTCGTGGTCCTGCTCATCGCGTTCGTCATCGGGGCCACGGCCTTCGCGATCTCGAGAACTCCCCGGTGAAGCTTTTCGAGTTCTTCCTGGCAGCGCTCGACACGCTCTGGGCCAACCGCATGCGGACCGGCTTGACCATGGTGGGCATCGTCATCGGCACGTCCGCGGTGATCTGCATCTTCGCGATCGGCCAGAGCGCGTCGTCGTCGATCGCGGGTTTGGTTCAGCTCACCGGCGATCGCGGCACGATCATCTTCCCGAACACGAGCACCACGCAGGTCGCGGAGCCGTTCGCGTGGTCGGACGTCCGGACGATCCGCGACGCATGCACGCGCTGCCTCAAAGTTTTTCCCTCATACAATGCCGTGTATTTCATGGAGATCGCGCATAAACAGGCTCCCGTGCGCCTCGTCTCGCGCAGCGATTACATCAAAGATTCCCTCCCGATGGCCGAAGGCCGGCATTTCGACGCCGACGACGTCGACGGCGCGCGCTCGGTCTGCCAGCTCACGTACGAGACAGCGCAAAAACTCTTTCCACACCAGTCCGCGCTCGGCCAAGTCGTGCGAGTCGCCGATCATCGGTTCACCGTCATCGGCGTCTTCGCGCCGATCAGTCTTGGATTGCTCGGCGCGCAGCAAGGCGACGTCGTGCTCATCCCGTACACGACGTATCACCGGCTCGCGGGCACCGCGATCGGAGTCTTGCAGGTCTATCCGATTCCAGGCGCCACCTCGGCGCAGGTCACGGACGAAGTGGAATCGATCTTGCAACGCACGCATGGCACGCGCGCGAAATACACCGGCATCGATTCCTCGCAGCAGGAATCGGCGTTCTTGAACATCATCGGCTTCGTCTCGGTCGCGATATCAGCGATCGGCGGCATCGCCCTGCTCGTGGGCGGCATCGGCGTGATGAACATGATGCTCGTCTCGGTGAACGAACGAACGCGCGAGATCGGGATTCGCAAGGCCATCGGCGCTTCGACGCGCGACATACTCGTCCAATTCCTCATCGAAGCGGCCGCCATCACGCTGCTCGGCGGTGCGATAGGCACGCTTCTTGGCGGTCTGGCCGGCGCGGGCGCGAGCACGCTTCTCATCACCAAACTTTCGGGTAGCGCGGGCAGCGTGGCGTGGGTGCCGATCATCACGATTTCGCTCGGTTTTTCCATTCTCGTCGGCGTCTTCTTCGGTACGTATCCGGCGCTGCGAGCGTCGCGGCTTTCGCCGATCGATTGTCTGCGCCATGAATAAGCTTCGCGAATTTCTGGTCGAGGCGCTGGCGGTTCTCTGGAGCAACCGCCTGCGCTCGCTTTTGACCATGCTCGGCCTAATCATCGGCGTCGGCTCCGTCATCACGACGCTGGCGGTCGGCGATTCCATGAATCGCTCCGTCAAGAATCTGCTGTCGCCGTTCTCTCAAGCCGCGAGTTTCGTCTCGCCGAAAGAGGACCAGCCGGATCCCCAGAGCGCCGCGATCCGATACGAAGACGCACAACGCATCGCGCCGCACGTCGCCGACGCAAGCGCCGTCTACCCGGTCATTGAGATCGTGACGACGACCGAAGTGCGGCACACGGAGAAGACGCTCGTCGTGGACACCGACGGCGCGGGCGTCGGCTTCGATCAGACGCCGCTGGCCGAGGGACGGCGCTTCACCGTCGACGACGTCACCGCTCACCGCCATGTCGCGATTCTCTCTGACCAGGCGCGCCAGGAGCTCTTTCCCGACGCCGGCCCGGTCAGCGGGCGAACGGTGCGGCTTGCCGGGATCTATTACACGGTCGTCGCAGTTCAGCAAAAGCCGTTGAACGGCGGCGCGCTCGGCAACTCGTCCGACGCTATCACGGTCACCGTTCCTTATTCGCTCATCCCCGAGCTCGGCTACACGTACGTCGACGGCCTCGCGATTGTAGCGCGCGATCAGGACAAGGTGGCGCAGGTCGGCGACGAAGCGATCGCTGCGCTGCAGAAGATCCACGGTGTGAGGGCGCAGTACGACTCACAAGACCTGAAGTCGGTCAACGACATCATCAACAAGACGTTCACCGTGTTGACGCTGGTCGTCGGCGTCGTCGCCGGGATCTCGCTGCTCGTCGGCGGCGTCGGCATCATGAACATCATGCTCGTGTCGGTCAGCGAACGCACCCGCGAGATCGGCATTCGCAAGGCCATCGGCGCGTCGCGGCGCGATATCGCGGTGCAATTCCTCGCGGAGGCGCTGCTGCTCTGCTGTATCGGCGGCCTGATCGGGCTTGTCTTCGGCGTCGGCGTCGCGGAGATCGTCATCCACCTCGCGATCGCAAAAGTCGTGGGCACCATCGTTTCGTTCGCCTGGTTCCCGATCGTCACCATCGCGATCGCGTTCTCGGCAGGCGTGGGGCTGATCTTCGGGATCTATCCCGCCGTCCGCGCGTCCTATCTCAATCCGATCGACTGTCTGCGCTATGAGTGAAGTCATCCGGATCAAAGGCATGACGCGGACGTACACGATCGGCGACATCGAAGTCCATGCGCTGCGCGGCATCGATCTGGTCGTCGAGCGCGGCGAGTATTTGGCGATTATGGGGCCGTCTGGTTCCGGCAAGTCCACGCTGATGAATCTGATCGGCTGCTTGGACAAACCGACCTCCGGCACGTACGAGCTTGATGGCGTCGATGTCTCGGCGCTCGATGACACGGCGCTCGCGGCCGTCCGGCTGCAGAAACTCGGCTTCATCTTCCAAGGCTTCAACTTGCTCGCACGCACCACGGCGGTGCGCAACGTCGCGTTGCCGCTCTTCTACGCCGGCGATCCGGATCGCGAGAAAAAGGCCACGGCGGCGCTTCAAGAAGTCGGTCTCGGCGACCGCATCACGCACCGCCCGAACGAACTGTCCGGCGGCCAGCAGCAACGTGTTGCCATCGCGCGCGCATTGGTGAACGATCCGGCGCTCATCTTGGCGGATGAGCCGACCGGCAACCTCGATTCAACGACTGCCGAGGGTATTATGGCCGTGTTCGAGCGGCTCAATCGCGGTGGCCGGACCGTGATCATGGTGACGCACGACGAAGACGTGGCCAATCACGCGAAACGGATCGTACGGCTGCGCGACGGCGTCGTCGTGAGCGACGAGCCGGTCGCCAACCGCACGGTCTGAACGAAGTGACTGCGAAGAAAAAAATAGGGCCGACTGGCGTCGGCCCCTTCAAGATGGTTCGGGAATCGCGTTAGTGCCGATGCGGGCGAATGTGCGACGAACCGCGCACGAGGTACGTTCCCGCGAAGACCTGCGACATCGAGATGTCAGCCTGGCCGCCGCTGTTCGGGCCGGTGATCGCCGGCGTCTGCGACGAGCTGCCCGGCGGCGACGCTTCGAACGCCGGATAATCGTACGAGATCGCGTAGACCAGATACGAGTCTCCGGCCGGCAGCGAAGGCGTTGCGCCTGAGCCGTTTTGACAGTCGTTGCCGTTGCATGGTCCAAGCGTATCGGGCAACGCCCCGCCGACCGAACCGGTTCCATTGAATGGCCCAAGCGTGAAGAACGTCGACGCGTTCAGATCGGCTATGTAGATCATCGTCTCGAAGATGCGCGGGTCCGCGGGAACGGTGACCGAAGCGGTGCCGCCGCCGGCCCCGTCTTCCACGAACGACGGCGCGCCGAGCGCTGGCAGAGGCACCGCGCTTGCCAGCGTCGCCGTAGCCGTGAAGTTCCTTCCGGGCCCGGACGTGCCAGGCACGTTGACCGTCAACGAATACGAACCAACGGTGACCGGTGTTTCGAACGCGTTGAAGCCCTGCGAATAGCCTTGGAATCCACTGATGAACGTTCCGTTGTTGAAGAACGGGTAAGCCGGTGGGCCGCCTGCGATCGGGACTGCGTCGCCCGAGTAGAACGGCTCAGCGTAAAGAGCCGGTCCGTTCGGATACGGGTCGCCGAGGTTGTCGGAGTTGTAAGGCGCGAATCCGTACTTGAACGCACCGCCGGCGGTGCCGAAGGTCGTGGGACCTGGGGCAGTCTGCGGCGATCCGCTGATGTGATCCGTGCCTGCATCGTTCGCGGGCGCGTTTCCAGTCACCACGAAGCCGGCGGGCCCGGTGATCGTCGGCGTATCGAGTAACACAGCCGACAATCCATTCGGCTGGCGGAACGTGGTGACGACGTTCAATCCGACGGTGCCGTCGAACGCGATGTTTGCCGTGCCGACCGCCATTTGGAGTTTGTCGGCGCCGAGGTTCCCATGGGAGACCGGCGGGTTGATTCCCGAGCCATTCGTTGAGCAGCCTGCGAGCAAAGCGCCGGCGGATACTATTCCGAGGATATATCGATTCTTCACCGGTTTTCCCTCACAGTTTCGTCTGGTAGTAGAGATAGTAGGTTCGCGAACCATTCGGTGAGTTGATATACGCGTCTTGACCGCGAATGATCGCTCCGTAGTTGGCGTTGCCGAGCGTCGGGTACGCCGCCGCCGCTGGATTTTGGCCCGTGAGCGGGCCGGCGAAGCCTGTCGCGACCGGTTGATAGTACGGGTTCAGCCCCGGTCCGCCGTAGAGCGAGTTGAACAGGTTGAACACCGTAAATCCAACCGCCGCGTGGCTGTTGTGGTCGTACTCAATCGTGAGGTTTGTGAGGCTTGCCGGGTGGCTCAATTTTGACCCAGCGAACGGGCCCTCGGGCGTGCCGCGCGTGGCGTCGATATGCGGGTTGAAGAGCGAACCCGGATCTTCGGGGTCGACGTATTGCGTCGTACCGTTAGGCGCCGTGTTGATCGCGCCGGAGAAATTCGTGTTATAGATGTTGTACGGAACGCCGTTGATGAACGCCGCGGTGTAGATTCCCGCTCCGTTCGGATAGCCGATGTTGTAGGTGACCTGCGGGCTTACGCGCCATCCGCTCTTCGTCTGATAGTTCAAGTCGAGCGATGTCTGGAACGGCGACACGAAGCCCACTCGGTAGAGATTGCCCAGCAGCAGCGACGCCGGTGGAATGGACGGGAAGAAGTCCTCGCTGCGGCTCAGAGGGATGACGTTCGAGAACTCGTTGATGTAGGTGGCGGTGAACTGACCGGTAAGCCCTTCCGCGCCCTCCTTTGTCACGAGAAACTCGACGCCGGTCGCATGATTCGTGCCTTTGTTCGTGACGACCGGGGGCAAGAACTGATACGACCCGTCCGGATTGCGAAGCGGCTGGCCAGTCGGGCCAAGACGCGGTGAAGCGACCGATGCCGTCGCGTCGTAGCCGCGGCGATACCATGGCGTCAGCTTTGCGGCAAAACCGTTGGGGAATTGGTGCGAATACGAGAAGTCGTAGTTGTCGAACAACTCCGGCTTCACAGGTTGCAGCGGCACGCCTTGGAAGAAGTTCTGGTTCTCCCACACCAATTGTTCGCCGTAGTTCTTGCAGGGCACGTTGAAACCGGAAATGCCGCATTGGGCCACTTGATTCGATCCGGTCAGTGCCGTTCCGAGATTGTCGTATGACGGGATTCTATCGAACGCCGCGTAGTACCACGGCGGATCGTAGAAGTCTATCTGGCCCAGCGGCGGGAACTCGACCGATCGGCCATAGGAAACGCGCACGGAGTTGCTGTTGCCCATCTCATAAGAACCCGAGAGACGCGGCTCGACGATGCGCGGTTGTGTCTCATCCTTCGTCACGTTGAATGTCGCGATAGGACAGCCGGACGTCACATTCGTGTTCCACGTCGCCGGCAAGTAGAGCGTCGTGCAGGTGTAGGGATCGACAGCCGGAGCAGGCAGGCGATAGTTCGCGCCGTCCATGCGTAATCCGGGTTCGATCTTGAGACGCGAGGTCGCTGAAATCGTGTCGTCGATGAAGAACGACATGTCCTGACGGTTTGAGATGGACGCCTCTTCGTTTGCGGGCACGCGCGGAATGCCGTTGGGGAAGTACGTCGCCAAGTAGCCGCATGGAATCGCTCCGCCGAGCGCCGGGACGTATGCCGGGCAACTGGGATCCGTCGGCGGTAAAAAGTCGGCGTATTCGAACGCGCCCAGTCCGGTGATCGGATCGCCGCCTCCGAACAGCGTCGCATACAGACCGTAGCCTTGCGCCGGTTCGTCGTAGACCGGCCGCAGGTACGCATAACTGGCGCCGAGTTTCAGCAAGTTCTTGTCGCCGAGCTGCTTCGTCAAATTGGCGCTCACGCCGTTGTCGAAACCGCCTTGCTGGATGATGCCGCCGAACGACTCCCACGAGGGGAAGTCGAATGTCGTGACGGCATTCACTTTGTAGAACATCGCCGTGAGGAATGTGGACGCATCGATATTGTCGTTGAACTGCAGTTTGTAGGCGTGGTTCGGCTGGTAGTAGGTGAACGGATTTCGATTCGCCTGTGCGAGCGTTTCGAAGGGGTTTGACTGATACGGATCCAGACCCGTGATCTCGCCGAACTGCGCGTTTGTCAGGATCGGCCCTAGCGGACCGTTGATCGTATCTCGAAATTCCTGGTCGCAGCTCGTGAAGCAATACGGATTGCCGCCATTCGAACCCAAGAACTCGTGATTCGCGTCATCGACGAAAAGCTGGACTTCCTTGCTGTTGTTCGAGCCGAAGCGATAGGTGAAATTGCCCAACAGTTCGCGATCGACTTCCATCTTTGTATCCGAGAATGTGAGCAGCTGCGCGGAGGGCGCCGCATCGTTACCTGGCCGGAAGCCCGTGTTCTGGCCCGAGAATGCGACGTATGCCGACCACCGGCCATCCGGTGCGCCCGTGCCGAACTCGCCGTTCATGGCGTGGAAAAAATTCGGGCCGCCGCTCGCGAATTGTACGGTGGCGTAGCCCGGATACGTGCCGCGCTTGGCGATGAGATTGAGCGTTCCAGTTCCGTTATTGCCGAATGCTGCGCTTCCGGCGCCGGGCGTCAACTGGACGCTCAGGAGGCCGAGACCGGGCGTGGCAAGCGTATTGGTGAACTGGTTGGTAAACGCGTCGGTGTAGGGAATCCCTTCGAATGCAAAGCCTTCCTCATTTTCGCGACCGCCGCGAATCGTCGGGTAACCAGAGGAGTCGGCAGCAGCACCGGGCAGAGACGTGATGAGATTTGTCTCGCTGATGTTCATCGCGTTGCCCTGGATCGTGTTGATCTGGGCTTGCGTCACGGTGTACGTATCCACCGTCTGCTTGGGCTGATACGCACCGCCCGTCACGCCGTGCACGATCTCTCGACCAAGCGTTTTGGTCGAAAGCCGCATCTGACCGTCGACGGTCGCGGTCTGATCGGCGAAGACATTGATGCCTTGCTCGTTGAGCGGGTCGTAACCGTTCAGTGAAAACGTGATGCTGTACGTATCAGACGGCACTCCGGTGATCGCGTAGAACCCGTTTGCGTTGGTGGTCGTCCTGTACGTCCCCGTCGGCGCCACGGCGGACACTTGCACGCCGGCGAGCGGTGCTCCGGATGTGCTTGTGACTTTGCCCGAGATGTTGCCCGAAGTACCCGCGAAGGCGGTCGCCGAGCAGAACGCGCCGATCAAGGCGAAGGCGATAAGCGCTCCGGCCAGTTTACGATACGTCCACATTTTGTTTTCCTCGCTGCGAGCAAAAAGCGAATGGTAGGAATACGCCAAAGCACGCGCACCACGAAATGGCCGCATGTCTCTTCTTAAGGGGTCGTTAATTATGTGGTCCGGGTCGCCAATCCCTCGGGACAACCGCCCATATTGACGGTTAGCACTCTCGATGCTATAGTGCTAAAAGTAAGCGAAACGCAAGCCAACCTCGAATTGATGCGGGACACCGAGCTGGGCATTTCCCGGAACTTTCACGGCGTATATCGGGTACACTGATGCAGGGCACCAATCGTCCGCGCGCGGCCGCATCCGCGGTTAGTCTTCCGCTGGCCCGGGGTACAGGGGCCGAATGGCTCGGGCCCTCGCAAACCGTGGCGCGATTTTCACAGGGAGTCGAATAGTTCACATGGCAAGTCAAGTGCGCACGTCCATCGGGTTTCTCCTCACCGGAATCCTCGGCGTACTCGTCGGAGCATTGATCGTCGCTTGCGCGTCGGGCAAGATCCTGGGATCCGCAGCGGCGCAAAACCAGAACGTCGCCTCCGCAGCGGCGCTCCACGCGAATCTCAATCCCGACATCGAACAGCGGATCATCGAGGCCGTCAAGCAGTCGGAACCGTCCGTGGTCCTGATCAAATCGACCGTGCATGGTGTCCAGCAGTTCTATAATCCGTTCGGCCAAGATCCGTTCTTCAAACAGTTCTTCGGCCCGCAGGGCGCTCAGCCGTTCACCGCGACCGCGTCCGGCTCGGGCTTCATCTATCAGCGTGACGGCGACACCGCGTATATCGCCACCAATGCCCACGTCGTGTACAAAGCGGATAACATCCAAGTGTTGCTCTCCAACGGCCGCAAGTTCGCAGGGTCGGTCGTCGGCAAAGACATGCAGGACGACGTCGCGCTCGTCAAGATCACGGGGTCGAATCTTCCGCCCGCGTTGCCCATCGGAGATTCACGCATTCTCCAGCAGGGAGAGTTCGTGCTGGCGATCGGCGAGCCGGTCGAGTTGCAGAACTCGGTCTCGTTCGGCATCGTCGCCAACGTCGACCGCCAAGGCATCACGGCCGGCGGTGAGGCGGACATCCCGACGATCCACTACAACGACCTCATTCAGATCACCACGCCGATCAACCCCGGCAATTCCGGCGGCCCGCTGATCACCGATACGGGCGAAGTCGTGGGCATCAACGCGGTCGTGGATTCGGGCGCGCAGAACATCGGCTTTGCCGTGCCGATGCACAATGCCGGACCCATTCTCGCCGACATTCAGAGCGGAAAGTATATCGCCGCGACGCACCCGTTCATCGGTGTCCAGATGGCGCCGCTTGACACGCGCTGGCGCAACTACCTCGGCTATAACGGCAAGACGGGCGTGCTCGTCGCCGCGGTCGTGCAGGGCAGTCCGGCCGATCAGGCAGGCTTGCAGCAAGGCGACGTCATCGAGCAGATCAATCGTCAGTCTGTGGCATCGCCGGACGACGTGACCAAAGTCATCAAGGCCATGAAGGTCGGCGAAAAGGCGACTCTCGTGGTGTGGCGGCAGGGCAACGTCCAACCCGTGGACGTCACCCTCGGAGACGAGAACAACTTCAACCTTCCGCAAGGCTGATACGCGCGTCGCCAACCCCGCTTCTTCGTAGCAGGGCGAGCAAAACGCTCGCCCTGCGCGGAATAGCGTGAACAGAGAGGGCGAGCGATGCTCGCCCTACTACATTCAAAAATATCGGATTCACAAGTATCTCGGAGGAACCAATCATCATGGCAAAAGTCGTCGGCATAGATCTCGGCACGACCAACTCGGTCGTGGCCTGTATGGAGGGGACGACGCCCACAGTCATCACCAATTCGGAAGGCAGCCGACTGACGCCGTCTGTCGTCGCGTTCACGAAGAGCGGCGAGCGGCTCGTCGGCCAGCTCGCGAAACGCCAAGCCATCACCAATCCGGACCGCACCGTCTCATCGATCAAGCGGCATATGGGCACCGATTTCAAGGTGACCATTGACGGCAAGAATTACACGCCGCAAGAGATCTCTGCCATGGTGCTGCAGAAACTCGCCAACGATGCGAGCACGTATCTCGGCGAGAAGGTCACGCAAGCGGTCATCACGGTGCCTGCGTACTTCAACGACGCACAGCGCCAGGCCACGAAAGACGCGGGCCGCATTGCGGGCCTCGAAGTCTTGCGCATCATCAATGAGCCGACCGCCGCCGCACTTGCGTACGGCCTGGACAAGAAGGGCAACGAGACCATTCTCGTCTGGGACTTGGGCGGCGGCACGTTCGACGTCTCGGTGCTCGAAGTGGGCGACGGCGTTTTCGAAGTCAAGTCCACCAACGGCGACACACGTCTCGGCGGCGACGACTACGACAAGCGCATCGTCGACTGGCTGGTCGCTGAGTTCAAGAAAGATCAAGGCATCGATCTGTCGGGTGACCGGCAGGCGCTGCAGCGCTTGACCGAAGCCGCCGAAAAAGCCAAGGTCGAGCTCTCGTCCATGACTCAGACATCCATCAACCTGCCCTTTGTGACCGCAGACCAGAACGGTCCGAAGCATTTGGACTACACGCTGACGCGCGCCAAGTTCGAGCAGCTGACGGAAGATCTGACCAACCGCTGCCGCAAACCGTTCGAGCAGGCGCTCGCGGATGCGAAGCTCACCGTCAAGGAGATCCAAGAAGTCGTGCTCGTCGGCGGATCCACGCGCATGCCGGCGATCGTGGAGCTCGTCAAGCAGCTCACGGGCAAAGAACCGCATCAGGGCGTCAATCCGGATGAAGTCGTGGCCGTAGGCGCTGCGATCCAAGCCGGTGTGCTCTCGGGCGACGTGCACAACGTCGTGCTGTTGGACGTCACGCCGCTCTCGCTCGGTCTCGAGACGCTCGGCGGCGTCATGACCAAGCTCATCGAACGCAACACCACGATCCCCACGCGCAAGTCGCAGACGTTCACCACGGCCGAAGACGGCCAGACGTCGGTGGACATCAGCGTCTTCCAGGGCGAGCGCGAGATGGCGCGCGCCAACAAGGCGCTCGGCCAGTTCCGGCTCGAGGGCATCGCGCCAGCGCCGCGCGGCGTGCCGCAGGTCGAAGTCGCCTTCGATATCGACGCGAACGGCATCACGCACGTGAGCGCCAAAGATCTCGGCACGGGTAAGGAACAGCGCATCACGATCACTGCGTCGAGCAATCTTTCCAAGGATGAAGTCGATCGCATGGTCCGCGAAGCCGAATCGCACGCCGACGACGACCGCAAGCAGCGCGAGGCGGCGGACGCGCGCAATCGTGCCGATCAACTCGTGTACGTGACGGAGAAGACGCTGAAAGAAGTCGGCGACAAAGCGGCAGCTTCAGATCGACAAGACGTCGAAAAGGCGCTGGACAATCTCAAGTCGCTGCTCAAGACGGGCTCGCCTGAGGAACTCACGAAGGCGTCGGATCAGCTGCAAGAGATCTCGCTCAAGCTGGGCCAGCACATCTACGAGCAGGCCAGAGCGAGCGGCGGCGACGGTTCGACCACCGGCAACGGCACCACGTCGTCTGAAGGTCAGGAGACGGCAGGGGCCGGAGCCGCATCTTCGCCCGACGGCGATGTCATCGACGCAGAGTTCAAAGAACGGTAAAGGCAGAATGCCCGATCTAAATCCGGTTGACGAGTTCGATTCATTGTCGGGCGCGCCGGTGCCCGGAATCGACGACGCTGCGCCGGCGGACCAGCGCGCAGATGGGCAGGCCGACGGCGATGTCGCGCGGCTGAAGGCAGAGCTTGCGGCCGCGCGCGCCGATGCCGATGAACAGCGCGACCGCTATCTGCGCTCGCTTGCGGATTTCGAGAACTACAAGAAGCGAGTGGACCGCACGACTGCCGACCGATCGGCGGAAGGCCGCCGCGATCTGCTCAAGCGAGTCCTGGGAGTGCTCGACAATCTCTATCGCGCCGCCGCATATCGCGAACAGGGCGCTGCTGCCGAGCAGCTCGTCGACGGCCTGCTCGCCACGGTGAAGCAGTTCACGACGTTGCTTGAAAACGAGGGCGTGCGGCCGATCGAAGTGGTCGGGCGCCCGTTCGATCCTGCCGTCGCGGAGGCGGTTGCCACTCGCCCGAACGCCGATGTGGCCGAACATACGGTGCTCGACGAAGCTCGCAAAGGGTATCGAATCGGCGACGAAGTCTTACGCCCGGCACAAGTGATCGTCTCAACGGCCGACTGATATGGCCGTCCAATATAAGGATTACTACAAAATCCTGGACGTGCCCAAGTCTGCGACGGCAAAAGAGATCAAGTCCGCCTACCGCAAACTTGCCCGCAAGTGGCATCCCGACGTCAACCCCAATAAGAAAAAAGAAGCCGAAGAGAAATTCAAAGAGATCGCCGAGGCATACGAAGTGCTCGGCGATCCCGAAAAGCGCAAGACCTACGACACGCTGGGGCCGGATTGGCAATCGCGCGCGCAAGCGCCGCCGCCCGGTTACGGCCAATGGCCTGGCGGCATGGGCGGGCAGAGCGTCCATTTCGAGAACGGCGATTTTGAAGACGCCGGTTTTTCCGATTTCTTCCAGGCATTCTTCGGCAACATCGGCCGCAACGCGGGCGGCGGTGGCGCCGCCGGGAGTGTGCGGCGCGGTCAGCGCGGCATGCGCGGACAAGACATCGAATCGGAGTTGCACCTCTCGTTACGCGAAGCATTTTCGGGCGGCCCGCGTTCGATATCGCTGCAGACGCAGAGCGCGTGCCCGCGCTGCCACGGCACGGGCAGCGACAACGGCAAGCTCTGTCACCAGTGCCGGGGCACCGGCACCGTCGCCGCGCAGCGCACGCTTGATGTCACCATCCCCGCGGGCGTTCGCGACGGCCAACGCATACGGCTTGCCGGTCAGGGCGGGCCCGGCTTAGGCGGAGGTCAGAACGGCGACCTCTACATGGTGATGCGCATCGGCCGCGATCCGGTTTTCGAGCGGCGCGGCGACGATCTCTATATCGAGCACCCGGTCAGCGTCTACACGCTCGTGCTCGGCGGCGAGATCACGGTGCCGACGATGACGGGTCAGATCGACGTCAAGGTTCCACCCGGCTCCCAGAACGGCCGCACGTTGCGCGTGACCGGCAAGGGCATGCCTCGCGTCGGCTCGGGCAATGGGTTTGGCGATCTTTACGTCAAGCTCGCGGCGCAGGTGCCGACGAATCTGACGGACGCGGAGCGAGAACTTTTCAAACAACTGGCAGAACTAGCGAAGGCACGCTGATGGACACTGAGACGGTCGACGGGCTCTATGCGATCACGGCGATCGCAGGCCATTTCGACGTGCAGCCGGAGACGCTCGTGCGCTACGAGCGGGCGGGACTTTTGCGGCCCACAATCGTCAACGAGGTGCGCTTCTACACCGCTGCGGACGTCGACCGGCTCTCCACGATCCGCCGGCTCACGGACATCTGCGGCCTGAATCTGGCCGGCGTCGATGTCGTGCTCCGGCTACTCGACGAGATCCAGATCCTGCAGCGCCAACTCACCTAACCGGTTTTTCGTTCCAGTAAAGCCATCGCCGACCAATACTTCGGGTCTCGTGCCCGCAATATGCCGAGGGCGCGGAGAAACGCGGCGCCGCGCATCTCGCGTTTGAGCCGTCGTGCCTCACCGATCATATCGCGCACTTCGCGCGGCACCCAGCCTTGCGCCGCGTGAAACGCTAGACCGTTTTTCGGCCCGAACAGCATGGGCGCGTTCGCGGCCTCTAAACCCTTGTGATAGCCGCGCCGCATGAAGTCGAGAATTGCGGGCGATGCTTGATCGATGAGCCAGAGCGCGAAGTTCGGACACGCGTAGAGGTCGCGCCCCAAGCGTGCCACGTTTTCCTCGGACAGATAGACCGTCAGACCTTCGCTCACGACCAGCACGCGCTTGCACTGCGCATTGACCCGTGCGAAAAGCGCGGTACGTGGGCCCTCTTCCGAAAGATCGATTGCCACACGCTCGATCCTGCAGGCGGACGGCACGCCCGCAAGGCTTTCGTTCTTGTAAGCGACCATCGCCGGCAAGTCGACCTCGATCCACAGCAGATTTGGCGGCAAGGCAAGCCGCTGCGGGCGCGTGTCGAGACCGGCGCCAAGATTGAGCACGCAGTCGCAGCCGCCCACCGTCACCTCGCGCATGATCAATTCGTCGAAGACGGCGGTGCGGACGATCATGGCCCACGCCGCCGATCTCCCCGGACGGCTGAAGCCTGCCATCGCGACGCCGGCGTTTCCGGCGAACGTGCGAGCGTATGGATCGCGGAAAATCGCGTCGGGTCTGTCGGTCTCTTGTGCGCGGTATGCCGCGATCCAGCGCGCCGTATCCGCGACGCTGTGGAAACGCGAGATCGGCTGCTCGCTCATGCCGGCGGTATTCCGCGAATCTGGATGCCAAATTTCTGTTCGAAATCTTCGCGCGCTTGCGCCGGTATGGCGCTGCCCGTGACGACCGCTAAACGGACTGAGGTGTGGCTGCCGCTTTGCGGCGGCCCTCCGAAGAGCAGATCGTAGAACTGTGTAGGAACGAGCGCGAGCCACGTGGCGCGCTGCGCCGCGACCAGCTCCCAGAACCTGCGCCCATCGAAGCGCTCGGGCACGACGCACTGTCCGCCCGATGTGAGCGCCGCGACGAGCGCGGTCACGCCGTCGCGATGACCGAGCTGAATCGCGCAGATCGCTCTGTCTGTCTCGACGAGATGGAGTTCCGACGTCAGCGCGTTCGCATCCGAAAGCAGATCGGCATGCGTGCGCCGCACCGGTTCGAAACCGTCCGTGTGCGCGCGATACGATTCTACGGCGACCGCGTCGCTCGCGACATTGAGCAGCTGGTGGTGATCGGAATGTGCGGCCGCCGCAAGCGCCGCGTCCAGCTCGATATCTCCGTCCTCCGGCGAGCGTGCGCCGGCGACGATCGTGGCGCGCAGCGTCGTGCACTCGCGGCGCAATCCGTGCAGCTCGACGAGCCGTTTCTGATCGATCGCGAGCGCCTTCGCACCGCTCGCCATGATCAAGTCGCGGGCGTCAGGACCCTTGAGCATCGGATCGATGGGCACGACGGCCGCGCCCAGCCGCCACGCACCAAGCAGGCACGTGACGTATGAGAGCCCATTGCCCATCATGATCGCAAAACGGTCGCCTGCCGATACCCCGCGGACCGCGAGCGCTCGCGAAAAGTCGCGCGCTCGCGAGGCGATATCGGCGAACGTCAATTCGACGTGTTCGTCCGGAAAAACGAGAGCGGTGGCGGAGCCTTCCCGATCGGCTCGCTCCGCGAGCACGTGGCTTACGGTCCCCATTCGATGCGATCCATTCGCCCCGCATTTGCTCCGCGCGCCTGCCGCCCTGCAACTGAGAGCAGACCAAGGGCGCTCACTGCGCCGGACAGAACCCATGGGCGTTGTTCTTTAGACGTTGAGGAGAAACGCCGACATGCTGGCACCGGAACGGAACGCCGAGTCGCTCGAGATGGAGCGCATGATATTGGATACGGTCCGGCGCATCACGGCCGAAAAAGTTGCACCGCGCGCCGCCGAGATCGACGCGACCGGGAACTATCCTAAAGATATTCGCGACATATTCGCCGAGAACGAACTCTTCAGCGTGCCCTTCCCCGAGGAATATGGCGGGCTCGGTTCCTTTGCGACGTACGTCAAAGTCGTCGAAGAAGTGAGCAAGGCGTGCGCGTCGTCGGGTCTCATCATCGCGGTTCAAGAGCTCGGCGGACTGCCGATCATGATCGCGGGCAATGAGGCACAGAAGAAAGAGTACCTGCCGAAACTCTCCAGCGGCGAGCTGATGGCCTCGTACGCGCTCACCGAAGCATCGTCGGGATCGGACGCCGCCAACATGCGCACGACGGCGGTCCGCGACGGCGATCGCTATGTGCTCAACGGCACCAAAGTCTTCATCACCAATGTCGCCGTGGCCGACATCTGCATCGTGTTCGCCTCCACGAACAAAGAACTCGGTCCGAAGGGCGTCTCGGCCTTCATTTGCCACACCGACGACCCGGGCTTCAAGTTGGGCAAGGTCGAGCACAAGATGGGCATTCGCGGGTCACCGACCAACGAAGTCGTGCTGGAAAACTGCACGATTCCCGCCAACCGTCTGTTAGGCGCCGAAGGTGAGGGCTTCCGCATCGCGATGAAGACGCTGGACAAATCGCGTCCGGGCGTTGCCGCGCAAGCGCTCGGCATTGCGCAAGGCGCGCTCGACTTCGCCGCAAAGTATCTGCAGGAGCGCGTCGCGTTCGGCAAGCCGTTGTCGAAGCAGCAAGGCCTGCAGTGGATGATCGCGGACATGGATCTTGAGGTGCAGGCCGCGCGCTTGCTGTTGTATGAAGCGGCTCGCCGTTGCGACTTGGCCACCGATGACGTCACGTATTGGGGCGCGCTCTGCAAATTGAAATGCGGCGACGTCGCGATGAGCGTCACGACCGATGCGGTGCAGCTCGTGGGCGGCTACGGCTACATGACCGAGTATCCGGTGGAACGCATGATGCGCGACGCGAAGATCACGCAGATCTATGAGGGCACGCAGCAGATCCAGCGCATTGTGATCGGCCGCCACATTCTCGGCCGCTGACCCTGAAGGGGCCGACTTCACGTCGGCCCCTTTTCTTATGTCGTCGTCCCCGTCGTCGGCTGAGCGAATAAACACGGCGGCGGACCTTAAAGGTCCGCCCTACATCTAAGGCAGCGATGCGGTGAGCACGCTCTCGCCGGCGCCGAGCGCGGAGAAGTACGTGGCTTCTGGGTGGTGCACGACGAGCGCCACGGTGGATTGCTCGGGCACGAGCTGGAACGCCTCGGTGATCGTCATCCCGATCGTATCGCACGGCATGATCGCGAAGAACTTCCGGTGCTCTTCGATATCCGGACAGGCCGGATAGCCCCACGAATACCGCTTGCCCTGACCGGCAGCGATACCCAGTTCCCGGCGGATATGGCGATGCACGAGTTCCGCCAGACCTTCTGCCGCTTCGACGGCGAGGCCGTGCACGTATAACGCTTCGGCGTATTCGCCCGCCGCTTGCAACCGCGTGTAGCGCGCGGTCGCTTCGGCGCCGACGGTGACGGCCTGCAGCGCCACCACGTCGCGGCGCTCCTCGTCCACGCTGGCGAAATAGTCCGAGATGCAAAGGCGCGGCATCGCGGGCTGACGCGGAAACGAAAAGCGCGCGAGTTCGATCGCCGGATCATTCGGCTGGAACAGGATCAGGTCATCGCCGTCGGAGGCGGCCGGGAAAAAACCAAAGATCGCCCGCGGCGCGAGCCAGCCGGTCTCGATCGCTTCCGACTTCATGCGTTCGAAACGCGGCCGGAACTCCTCATGCAGCAGCGCACGCCACGCATCGCCCTTCGCGCTCTTCGCGCCCCATTGCAAGCGGTAGAGCGAGCGGACGTCGAGCGTGCGGAACACATCGGGAACGCGGATGTCGCGCAGCTCGCGCGCACCCCAAAATGGCGGCTTCGGGATCGGCGCATCTTTCGCGACAGCTGAACGCGCCGGCATATCGACAGCCGCAGGAACCGTCCGCGCCGCGCGCCGGGCGACGGCATCGCGCGCTTCGATCTCCACGCGCGTGCGCAAGCCTTCGCGCCGCGACGGATCTTGCAGCGTGTCCATCAGGGCAAGGCCTTCGAACGCGTCTTTCGCATAGAAGACGCCGGGCTGAAAATACGTCTCCGGGTCCACGAAGCCGATGCGCTGCACGTACGCACGGTTGATGGCGGCGCCGCCGACGATGACCGGAAACGCATGACCCTCGCGATGCAATTCCTGCAGGCAGAGCGGCATCTGCTTCGACGTGGAGACCAAGAGCGCCGAAAGGCCGATCGCGTCTGCCTTGACCTCCACGGCTTTCTCGATGATCGCGTGCAGCGGCACTTGTTTGCCGAGATCGTGCACCGTATAGCCGTTGTTCGAAAGGATGGTATGCACGAGATTCTTGCCGATGTCGTGCACGTCGCCGAAGACCGTCGCCAGCACCACGATGCCTTTGGTGTAACTGTCGTTTTTCTCAAGGAACTGCTCGAGGTAGGAGACCGCCTTCTTCATGACCTCGGCCGACTGCAGCACGAACGGCAGGATGAGCTCGCCCGCGCCGAATCGATCGCCGACATCCTTCATCGCGCCCAGGAGACAACCGTTGAGCAGATCGACCGCCGACTGATCGCGCAGTGCCTCATCGAGGAGCGCTTCGATGCCCTCCTTCTTGCGGTGCAGGATGCGGCGATGGATGCGTTCGGTCACCGGGAGATCTGCGTCGTCGGGCTCCGCCTGTCCGTCGGTCGCCGTGGCGGCGCTCACGCCTTCGTATCGCGTGATGACGCGCTGCAGCGCGTCCGGCCGCCGGTTGAAGATCAAGTCCTCTGCGAGCTCGCGTTCATCGCCCATGATGAGCGCGTACGGCGTGATGTCCTTCGGATTCACGATCGCGAGATCGAGACCGGCCGCCACGCAATGATAGAGAAAGACGCTGTTGATCACAGCGCGTGCGGCGGGGTTCAAACCGAACGAGATATTGGAGACGCCCAAGACCGTCAGCACGCCGGGCAGCGCCGTCTTGACCGCGCGGATACCCTCGATCGTGTTGGCGCCGGCATCGAGATATTCGGGCTGGCCGGTGGCGAGCGTGAACGTCAGCACGTCGAAGATGAGGCGGCCGCGCGGCAGGCCGTACTCGCCGCAGCAGATCGCCTCGATCATCTGCGCCACCTCCGCCTTTGCGGCGGGCGTCTTGGCCATGCCGATCGATTTCTCAATAGTGAGCGCCACGACGGCGGCTCCGTGTTCGAGCGCGAGCGGTAAGATTTCGTCGATGCGCGATCGCCCGTTTTCGAGGTTGATGGAATTGATGATCGCGCGCCCCGGATTGGTTTCAAGCGCGCGGCGCACGACTTTGGCCTCGGTGCTGTCGATCATGAGCGGCGCTTCGACCGAGAGCTCGAGACGTTTGACGATCTCGGCCATGGTCGAGTCTTCACCTTCGCGCTCGGTCAGCGCCATGCAGACGTCGAGCGCGTGGGCTCCGCCGCTCACCTGCTCGCGCGCCACTTCCACGAGCGCATCGTAGTCGTCGGCAAGAACCAGCCGCTTGACCTTGCGGCTCCCCTGCGCATTCAGCCGCTCGCCCACGATGAGCGGTCGAGGCTCTTGCGCGAGCTGGAGCGCGGTCATCGCGCTCGCGACTTCCTGATCCGGCTTCGGCTTGGGGGTTCGCGGCGTCTTGCCTTTTGCGGCGATGGCGAGCAGCCGTATGTGTTCCGGCCCGGAACCGCAGCAACCGCCGATGATATTGACGCCGAAATCGGTGACGAATGATTCCAGATGGTCGCGCATGCCCTCAGGCTCGAGCGGATAGATCGCCAGGCCGCCTTCGTTGCGCGGAATGCCGGCGTTCGGTATGCACGAGACGTACTTGGATGAGTGCTGCGCGAGATAGCGCATGGCATCGCGCATGTACTCCGGTCCGGTGCTGCAGTTCAAACCGGCGACGTCGCACGGCAACGCCTCGAGAATCGCGCAGACTGCAGCGATATCGGTGCCGAGCAGCATGCGGCCCTGCGTGTCGAGCGAGACCGAGGCGAGGACCGCGGCCCGCTCGCCGCCCGTCGCATCGGCGTGCGCTTGCGCCGCCCGCGCGCAGGCGGTGATGGCCGCGCGCGTCTCCAGGATATCTTGCTGCGTCTCGACCAGCAGCCCGTCCACGCCGCCCTCAAGCAGCGCATCGGCTTGTTCGCGATAGATCTCGAACAAATCGGCATATGAAAGGCGTGAGAGGGCCGGATCGTTTGCGGAGGGCAGCATGCCGGTCGGGCCGAGCGAGCCCACGACGAAACGCGGCCGCGATGGATCGCGCTTCGTGTATTCATCGGCCGCCTCGCGTGCCAAGCGGGCGGACGCGACGTTGTGCTCGCGCGTTTGATCGCCGAGGCCGTATTCGTCCAACTTCAGACGCGACGCCTGAAACGTGTTCGTCTCGAGCGCGTCGGCGCCGGCCTCGAGAAAAGCGCGATGCAGCGCGCCGATCACATCGGGCTTGGTGAGGCTCAGATGGTCGTTGCACCCCTCTTTGCCGCCGAAGTCCGCGGCCGAAAGGTTCATCGCTTGCAGCGTGGCGCCCATCGAGCCGTCGAACACGACGACGCGCCGCGTGAGAGCGTCGAGGAGCGGGTTACGAGGCGGCATCGATCGCCTCGAGTGACGCCGGATTTTCGAGCGCCGAGAGATCGCCAAGGGCGTCGCTCTTCAGATAGCGGGCGCGCGCCACCCGGCGCATCATCTTGCCGTTTCGCGTGTGCGGGAGATCGTTCACGAAGCGGACGGTCTTTGGCGCGAGCGCTTTGCCCAGACTATGCGCGCATGCGCCGACCAGCGCGACGCGCAATGCCTCGTCAGCCTTCGTTCCGGGGCGCAACACGACAAGGCACACGACGACTTCGCCTTTGACGGAATCCGGCACGGCCAGCGCAGCCGCTTCCTTGACCGCCGGGTGCGCGACGAGCGCGCTCTCGTACTCAGCCGGTCCGACGCGTTTTCCGGCCACATTGATCGTATCGTCCGAGCGTCCGTGGATGAACCAGTAGCCGCTCTCGTCGACGCTGCACCAATCGCCGTGCAGCCAGACGCCGGGAATGCGCGACCAGTACGTCTGCAGATAGCGCTGATCGTCGTGCCAGAACGACTGCGTCATGCCGGGCCACGGCTGGCGTATGCACAATTCACCGACGTGCCCGCGCAGCGAAACGCCGCTCTCGTCCACGACATCTGCGTCCATGCCGGGCACCGGCCCGTGAAACGCGCACGGCACGAGCGGCTGCGTTGGAAAGCAGCCCAAGATGCCGCCGCTGATCTCCGTGCCGCCGGAGTAGTTGATGATCGGACAGCGATCCGCGCCGACGTGGTGCGAGAACCAGCGATACGGTTCGGGGTTCCAGGCTTCGCCGCTTGATCCGAGGATGCGCAGACTGGAGAGATCGTGTTTGTGCGGATGTTCGTCGCCGTGGGCCATCAGCGCGCGGATCGCCGTCGGCGCGATGCCGAGGTGCGTGATGCGGTGCCTCGCGACGACGCTCCAAAGGCGGTCGGGGCTCGGATAGTCAGGCGTACCGTCGAACAATACGATCGTCGCGCCCAGCCCAAGCGCGCCGAGCACGAGAAACGGCCCCATCATCCAGCCCATGTCGGTGAACCAGAGCATGCGGTCGCGCGGTTTGACATCGAAGCAGAGGTATTGGTCGATCTGCACTTTGACCGGAAAACCGGCGTGTCCGTGCACAGCGCCTTTCGGTTTTCCGGTCGAGCCTGACGTGTAGAGCAAAAGATACGGATCATCCGCTGCGGTGCGCTCGGCTTCGATGAAGTTCGGTTGGCCGTCGACGATCGAGGTCCAATCGTGGATCGCAAAGGACGTCGAGCGCCTGGGCCGACTGGCGTCGGCCCCTGCAGCTTCCGACCCAAAGGCCACCACGAATTCGATCGTCGGAACCGCGCTCGCCGCTTCGATCGCGGTATCGAGCATCGGCACGGATTTTCCGCGGCGCGACCCAGAGCGCACGGTCAGCAACGCTTTTGCTTCGGCGTCAGCGAGCCTCGCGACGAGTGCCGGGGCAGCATAGCCGGAGAACGCCGGCACCGCGATTGCGCCGATCCGGCCGATCGCCAACAACGCGATTGCGGTCTCGGGCACGAGCGGCATGTAGATCCCGACTCGATTGCCGGGCACGATGCCAAGCGATTTCAGCGCTCCGCCGAGCCGGCATACAGCGGCGAGCAACTCGTCAAAGGTCATGCTCCTTAGAGCGCCGTCTTCGCCTTCCCAGACGAGCGCCTCGTCTGCGCCGCGGCCGGCGAGCACGTGCTTGTCCAGACAGTTATACGATGCGTTATAGCGTCCGCCCGTGAACCACTTCGCGAACGGCATGCCGCGAGACAGGTCGAGTGTCGTGCTATAGCGCTCGAACCACGCGAGGCCGATGTGGTTCAGGAGCCGATCGTAAAAGTCGGCGATATCGGCTCGAGCAAGCGCGCGCAAACCGTCAACGCCGTCGACGCCGAGCGCGCGGGCAGCGGCCGTCACGTTTGCGTTCGCGATGTTTTCGGGAGTCGGTGACCAGACCACGTCTTCGCCCCGCGGCGCGATTCCAATAGTCATCTGTTCCATTGTTCGGCGACAGGGCAAGCGATGCTTGCCCCCTACGACTTGGGCGATTCCCTAGAAGGGGCCGACGCTAGTCGGCCCAACGTTATGAATTGCAAGCGGGCCGACTGACGTCGGCCCCTTCGGATGGTAGACGAAATGGATGGTGGACGACGTTTTGCGCGAGACGTCAGTTCGTCGGAGGTGCCGGGGGAGCGCCGAGACGCGACTGGATGATGCTCACCGCGCGGCGCAGCTGGCCGTCGGTATTGAGCTGCCCGACGCTCGCCGGATCGACATCCGGCACGACGATGTCCGGATCGATGCCGACGGCGTTCAGATCGCGGCCGTCCGGGGTGAGATATCGCGCGGTCGTGATCTTGATCGCGCTGCCGTCGGGCAGGGGATAAACCGTCTGCACGACGCCTTTTCCATAGGTGCGGCTGCCGACGATAACGCCGGCCTTGCTATCCTGAATCGCGCCCGACGTTATCTCCGACGCGCTCGCCGTGTTGCCGTTGACGAGCACCGCAAGCGGCCGCGGCGTGATGGCCGTGTCGTCTGCGTCGAATGTCGTGAGCGGCTTTGAGCGGCTATCGATCGAGACGATCGGGCCGTCGGGAATGAACTTCGACGAGACGTCGATCGCTGCGTTGAGGTAACCGCCGCCGTTGTTGCGCAGATCCAAGATATACGCGACCGCTCCGGCTTTGTCGAGCCGCGCTAGCGCCTCGTCGGTCTCCAAGCCGGTGCTCGATCCGAAGACGAGCACCTGGAGATAGCCGATATTCCCGGGCAGCATGCGCGCGAGCACGCTTGGCGTACGCACCGCGCTGCGATGCAGTGTGAACGATATCGGCGACGCTGTGCCGGGCCGCTGCATGACGAGGGTGACGGAACTGCCGATCGGGCCGCGCAGCAATTTGCTGGCTTGGAGAATGCTCAAACCGGTGGAGTCGTGACCGCCGATCGTCAGCATCACGTCGCCGGCCTGGACGCCGGCCTTCGAGGCCGCGCCGCCGTCGATCGTCTGCTGCACCATGATCTTCTTCGTCGCGGGATCGATGCCGATGACGATGCCCACGCCGGCGTAGTCGGAGCCGTCGAGGACGGTGTTGAAATTCTTGTATTCCTTGGGATCCAAGAACACGGTCCATTTGTCGTGCAGCGACATCATCATGCCTTGGATCGCGGCATATGCGAGCTCGCGCTCGCCGACCGAACGGGCGAACTCTTTCGTGGCGAGATCGAGTTCGCGGCCCAGCGAAGCGCTGTCCGCTTCGGCGCTCGCGCCGCTATGCACGGACGGCAGATTCGAAGCGTTGCCGCCGTGCTCTTTGATCGCTTGCCGCATGCCGGCGACCGCGCCGTCGAGAAGCACCTGGTCGGCGGTCTGCCGATAGAACTCTGTCGTCGCGCGCGCAAACGAATACGTGAGCATATCGCGGTCGACGCTTTCGGTGGCGACCGCCGGCTGCGAAGCAGCGAAAGGCTGCAGCGCGAGCACAAGACCGAGGACGAAAGCGGCGCGTGCGCCCCTGCGAGACCACATGATGGCGGGATTCCTTTCGATCACTTGGTCCCGACGCTGCCGACCAACGCGATCTGCTTCTTGATGAATTGCACGGCGGCGTCGAACTGCACATCCTTGCCCGGATAGCCGACGAGCTGCGGGCTCATGGGCACGACGATGTTCGGTTCGATGCCCTTCTTATTGATGTCTCGGCCAAGCGGGGTGACATACCGCGCGGTCGTGATCTTGAACTCGCTCGAGTCGGAGAACGGATACAGCGTCTGCACGACACCTTTGCCGTAGGTGCGCACGCCGATGAGCGTGCCGACCTTCGTATCCTGAAGTGCTCCCGCAGTGATCTCTGATGCGCTCGCCGAGTACTGATTCACGAGGACCGCAAGCGGGTGTGGCGCCATCGCGTCTTGTTGAGCGCTCTCGGATTCCACATGACCGTCGCGGTCGATCGTGGAGACGATAGGCCCGTCGGGTATGAACTTCGACGCGATCTGCACGGCAGCGTACAGAAGCCCGCCGCCGTTGTTGCGCAAGTCGAGGATGTATGCTTTTGCGCCGCGCTTGTCGAGCACGTCGAGCGCGTGCGAGATCTCATCGGCCGACGTCTCACCGAAGATGAAGAGCTGGACGTAGCCGATATTGCCGTCCACCATCCGATACGAAACGGATGGCACGTGGATCTGCTCGCGCATCACCGCAAACGTCTTCTGCGCTTTCGAATTGCCGACGACGCGGGAGATGACGAGGTGAACCGTCGAGCCTTCGACGCCGCGGATGTACCCCATAACGGAGTCGATCGGCACGTTCTTCGTCTGATGGCCGTCCACCGAGACGATGATGTCGCCGGGCAGCAGACCGGCTTTTGCCGCCGGCGTGTCTTGGATGGGACCGATCACGAGCGTCTGTTTCGATTTGGCGTCTTGCTCGATGTAGACGCCTATGCCGCCGAAATCGCCGCCCTGGATCGTCTCGTTGAAATGTTGCGTATCTTTCTGCGACATGTAGACCGTATACGGATCGCCGAGCGAGCCGAGCATGCCGGAGATGGCCGCGTACACGACATCGTCGCCGCCGTTCATCACCGGATACTTGTCGTACGCGGCGGTGAAGATCTGGTTTGCAAGATCCTCATCCTTCGAGACGTCGTTCGGTTCCGAGACCGATGCTTGCGGCAGCACCGCCGCGACTTTTTTGGTCTTCAGCAGCGCGGCGAGGGAGTCGCGCTCGCCTTTCAGGAGATCAGCGTCTTCAACGGGCTTGTAATACTCGGCGTGCAGCTTCTCAAAGGCTCGGTCGAGCATGTCGACGCCGCCCGATCTGGTATCGCCGCCGGTCGCGTCCGTGACTGACGCGTTTGAATACTGATTTCCGCCATCGGAGAGGGCTAAGGCGGGTCGCCCGCTCTGGAAGAGGCCTCCACCGTTGCGCTCGGCGGCGGCGACGGTGAACCCGATGCCGGCGGCTGCGGCGAAAAGGATGGCGGCGAGAGCGGCGATGCGGAATTTAAGCGGCACGAGCGGTGTTGGTCCTTTCGGCGATCTGATCGGGGGCAGGCTGCTTGATTTTGCGGCGTGGCCGTCTAGCTTGTACCCGGACGGCTCTCTTCTCCAACCGCCTGCTAAAGCCCTAATAGCATTGTCGTCAACTTTACGTCAAATCCGGCGCGTTCGTCGCGGGACTGCAGACCTTAGAGCTTGGTGAGAGGGTCAAAAGGCACGCCGTTCTTACGTATCTCAAAATGAAGATGCGGGCCGGTCGCATAGCCCGTGGCGCCCACGGCCCCGATCACTTGACCGCGCTGCACGTTCTGATCCACCGAGACGTACATGGCTGAGCAGTGCGCGTAGAGCGTGGAATATCCGTCGCCGTTATCAATAGTGATGAGATTGCCGTAGCCCCCGTACCAACCTGCATATATGATGCGTCCGTCGGCGGCGGCACGGATCGGCGTTCCGTAGTCCACGCCGATATCGACGCCGGAGTGCAGGGCGTACCGGCCGGTGTACGGATCGGTGCGATAGCCGAACGGCGATGTGATCGGACCACGCACGGGCCAGATGAACGTCACTGGACCGCCGATCGGCGATTCCGGCGGCGGCGGGAGGCCGGCGGCGATCGCAGCGGCGCGGCGCGCGGCAGCTGCCGCGCGCCGCGCCGCCAGCGTGGCCAGATAATCCTCGCGTTGCTTCTCGACGATGAGCGCCTGGAGTCGCGCTTCTTCTGCCGCGCTCAACCCTTCGAGTTCGACGACCTGTTGAGCGATCACGTTGCGCTGCGCTCGCGCTGCTCCGAGCAATTGTTGCCGTTCCGCGGCCAAGCCGGCGAGTTGCGCTTCCTTGTTCGCTTGCGTTTGTTCGGCTGCGGCGAGCTGCGCGTTGGCCTGTTCGAGGCCTTGGACGAGTCCTTCGTAGCGCGCTTGCTCCGTGTTGATGCCGGCGATGAGCTGCGAATCGGACTTGAGTATCGCGCGTACGAAATCCCAGCGCTCCACGAAGTCGGCGAATGATGTCGCCTCGAGCAGCACATCGAGGTATGACACGGGGCCGTATTCGTAGACGTCGACCAATCGTTGGTCGAGCGCCGTGCGATGACGGTTGAGACTCGCGCGCGTGGCAGCGAGCTGCGTGCGGCGGATATCCAAGCGCAGTTTGATCTGTCTGATCTGGCGGTCGAGCTGGTCGATCGTGGCGTTGACCATGCTGATGCCGTTGTTCGTGTCGGCCAGCTCTTGCGCGATGGTGATGACCTTGAAGCGCGCGCCGTGCAGCTGGACCCGCTTTGTGTGCAGCTGCGCTTGCGTCGCATGGATCGCGGCTTGGTTCTGCTTGATCTTCTCGGTGATGGGCACCGGCGTCGGTGCGGCGGCCATCACGGTTACTGCCAGCATCGCGATTGCTGCAACGTGCCGAAACGCCCCGACTTTTTTGAGGGGGCCGACTTTCTTGAAGGGGCCGACTTCTTTGAAGGGGCCGACGCCAGTCGGCCCACGTCTCGCATCGTTGGGCCGACTCACGTCGGCCCCTTCAGATCGGATTCGTCGCCTGCTCATCAGCTGGCGCGCAGGTACCGGCTGACGGAGAGCATGCTTGCGAGCATCCCGACCACCGCTCCCGTCGCTAGCAGTTCGATCGCGATCATGCCGACCGGCACGACGGTGAAGTTAAACGGCAAGAACGGCAGATCGATCGCTATCTTCGGGGCAAAAGCGCGAAACGCAGCGTCGAGAAGTCCGATACCGATGAGCGCACCGGTGAGCCCTGTCAAGATGCCCTCGAAGACGAACGGCCAACGAACCGTCCATCGCGTCGCCCCCACGAGCTGCATGATGCGAATCTCGCGGCTGCGCGCGAACACCGTCAAGCGAATCGTGTTGTAGATGAGCAATGCCGTCGCCACGAGCAGCAGCGCGACGATGCCGAATCCGACCGCACCCAGCACCGACTCGATGCGCAGCAGCTTTTCCGTGACCTCGCTGCGGTACGTTACGTTTGCGACGGTGGGCAGTCTGCGCAGCCGCGTGGCGATCGACGCGGCGTCCGCCGGGTCGATGGGATGCACCATGATCGCGTCGGGCAGCGGGTTGGTGTTGATCACATCGAGGTTCATCTGGCCGCGCAGCTGCTTGCGCAGCGCATCGATCGCCGTCTTCTTCGATATGAACGTCACCGAATCGACGCGCGGATCGGATTTCATCACGCGCATCGTGCCGTCGACGGCGGACTGGGGTGATTTGTCCTTGAGATAGGCTGCGATCGTGACCTGCCCGACGACCTGCTTCATGAATAATTCGAACGAGTCGTGGAAGAAAAGAATCGTGCCGAGCAGCACCACCGAAACGGCGACCGTGCCGATCGCCGTGAGAGCCATAGTGAGATTGCGCGTGAAGTTCTGGGCCACTTCGGCCCAGAAAAACCGCACTTTACCCCAATCCAATATGGTAGTGTCCTCGTTCTTGATCGTGCGCGATGCGGCCGTTCGAAAGCCGGACCACGCGCTTGCGCATGCGGTCCACGACCGCTTGATTGTGGGTCGCGATCACGACGGTCGTGCCCTTCGCGTTGATACGCGCGAGCAACGCCATGATCTCGTTGGACGTCTCCGGGTCGAGATTACCCGTGGGTTCATCGCAGAGCAGGATCAGCGGATTGTTCACGAGCGAGCGCGCGATCGCGTTGCGCTGCTGCTCGCCGCCGCTCAATTCGTATGGGAACATCTTGGCCTTATGGGCGATGCCGACGAGTTCGAGCATGCGCGGCACCCGGCGCACCACGTCTCGCGAGCTCGCGCCCGTCACCTGCAGCGCGTATGCCACATTCTCCCAGACCGTCTTTTGCTGGAGCAACTTGAAGTCTTGGAAGACCACCCCGACTTTTCGGCGTAGGAACGGGATCTGCGCCGGCGAGAGGTCGAGAAGACGGACGCCGTCGACCTCCACGCTGCCGGAGGTGGGATCGATCTCGCGGTTGATGCATTTGAGGAGGCTCGACTTGCCCTGGCCGGAGCCTCCGACCAAGAACAAGAATTCACCGCGACCGATCTCAAGGTCCACATTGGACAGGGCGTGCACGCCGTTTGGATAGACGAGGCCCACGTCCCTGAAGACGATCATCGAAGAGTGAGTTCGCCGCCAGGCGGGACTGCCCTATCCCGGAGAATACCGGGCCGATGAATTTTGACCTCACGACCGAGCAGTTGGATGTGCAGAAGTTGTGCCGCGAGTTCGCCGACGGCGAGATCGCTCCGCACGCGGAAAGTTGGGACGCGAGCGCCACGTTTCCGCTCGACGTCGTCAAGAAGATGGGGGCGCTCGGTCTGCTCGGGCTGCCTTTTCCGGAAAAATATGGCGGCGCCGGCGCGGATACGGTGTCATACGCGCTCGCAGTCATGGAAATCGGCCGCGCCGACGCTTCCGTCGGCATCACGATGGCGGCCCACGTCTCGCTCGGCGCATCGCCCTTTCTGCTCTTCGGCACGGAAGAACAGAAGGAACGCTGGCTCACTCCACTCGCGCGCGGCGAAAAGCTGTGGGCATTTGGCCTGACGGAACCGCAAGCCGGTTCGGACGCCGGCGCCACGAAGACCACGGCCGAGCTCTCCAGTTCAGGCTGGACGATCAACGGCACGAAGTGTTTTATCACAAACGCCGGCACCCCGATTTCCGGCGGCGTCACCATCACTGCGGTGACGGGCAAAGGCGCCGACGGCAAGCCCGAGATATCGAACATCATCGTGCCGCAGGACGCACCCGGTTACACGCAAGCGAAGCCCTATAAGAAGATGGGCTGGCGCGCTTCCGATACGCGCGAACTTTCCTTTCAGAACTCGACCGTGCCGGCTGAGAATCTGCTCGGTCCCCGCGGGCGGGGATTCAAACAGTTCCTGGATATCCTCGACGGCGGGCGTATCAGCGTCGGCGCACTTTCCGTCGGCTTAGCGCAAGCGTGCTTCGACGCTGCATCGAAGTATGCGAAAGAACGCCAACAGTTCGGCAAGCCGATCTCGAAATTTCAGGCGATCAGTTTCCAACTCGTCGACATGGCGGTGGAGATCGAGCTCGCGCGCACTGCCGTCTTGAAAGCCGCCTGGCTCAAGGATCAAGGGCGCGATTTCGCGACCGCCGCGGCGATGTCGAAGTTGTATTCGGGTGAAGTGTCGCGCCGCTGCGCCAACGCTGCGGTGCAGATCCACGGCGGCTACGGCTTCATGGACGAGTATCCCGTTTCGCGCTACTTCCGCGACTGCAAGATCAACGAGATCGGCGAAGGCACGAACGAAGTGCAGCGCATGGTGATCGGCCGCCTCTTAGGTTTTTGATGGAGGGCGAGCCTTTACGGCCCGCCGGCGGACCATTAAGGTCCGCCCTACATTTTGGACAAGAAAAGTGGGCCGACTAACGTCGGCCCCTTCAGAATAGAGTCAACTTTCCGCCGCTAGTGCGTCTCGTCGATCGCGATGCCGAATCCGCTCAAGCTGGAGACGAACGAGTCGACAAAGCCTTTTCTGCCGGCCCAACTGTGCTGAGAGCCGGCGAGCGTCGTGGCATTCGGAAAGCTGAGGATCTGCCCTTCGCCTTGCGGATTGCCAGGATCGTAGACGAACAAGATATTGCGGATGTCGTCGTACGCGATCCCCTTGGGAAGCGAAAAACCCGTGACGAGTTGGATATGACCGGCGGCTCCATTGGTCGTGCTGGCGCTTGAGATAACGCTGAGCTGACCGTGTTGGTCGGCAACAAGGAAGAGAATATCCTGTGACGAGTTGTAGGCCATGCCATCGGTCTGCACGAGGCCGGTGATCTCGTTGTTGGCGGTGAGATTGATGTTTGAGTGGCTACTCACAGCTGCCGCGGCCTGCGCGCCGAAGTTGTCAAACACAGCCACGACCGTGCCGAAATCGCTGACGAAGAGCAGATCGCGCGCCTTGTCGTAGTACAACTCTTGCGGACGCGGCGGCCCGGGATACTGGATGCCCGCATCTGTGATCGTCAACGTCGCCGAAGCAGCCGGCGCTGTATTGCCGCCGGTTCCGAGCGTGCTCGCGTTTTGATAGATCTCGACGGCGGCGGAGTTGTTCACAGGAACGTAGAGAAAATCGTGGTTATCGTCGTAAGCGGCGGCGCCGTTGATATTGGCGAGCGTCACGGTGGACGTCGGAGGGGCATCGGTCGGCAATGCATTCGCGCCGGCGTAAACGTTGATCGGACCCGAAGTGCCGGGGCACGGCTTGCCTGCACAGAACGGCATCCATGCCACGTTCTTGTCCGGCGAGTACACGACGTCATTGACGCTGACGGTCACCGCAGAGAGCGTTGTGCTCACCTGAACGAAGCCGTTCGACCCCGACGCATTCTTATAGACGCGAATGGTCTTCGATGTCACGTCCTGTACGTAGAGCGTATCCGGAAAAGGCGACGGACTGACGGATGCGATGGGCGTGGGCGTTGGCGTGCTGCTCTTGCTGCACGCGCCTACGGCGAAAGCTGCGACCACTGAAAACGCGAAAAGCAGAGCGATACCCGAGCGTGGGGTCATCTAATGCACGGTCTCCTACGGCTGTCTATGAGCGGGGCAAGAAAAAAGGCGCTCGAGCGTCGCCGGCGCCGCACCCCTGCGCTGGTCTACGTTGCGCCTGTTTTTGCACTACGGGCGGCGGGGACCTGCCCGAGACGGCCACCCACCAGCGCGGGATCGTAACAAACGGCGCGTAAAAAGAAGTAGGGCAAGCGTTGCTTGCCCTACGACTATCGTGGACTCGGGCGAAGTTACATCTTCGTCGAGTATTGCACGAGGATCTGGTGGTACGGCGAGACTGCGGTCGGGACGTACGGGTAGTACGACTCGCCGATGTAACCGGGGCTGATGCCGGCGTTGAGCGTGTAGAACGGGTTGCTGCCGTAACCGATCACCTGATCTTTGGTCGGATACTCCCACGGATAGCCGTGGTTGCTGACCGAGGTGAAGAGGTTCGTGAACAGCACGCCGACTTTCGACTTGCTCGAGAGGTCGTGTGAGATGCCCATGTTCATGGTCACCCACGACGGACCGGTCAGCGAACCGAAGGCATCGAACGTGTGCGTGTACGGATCCGGATTGCCGCCGAAGTCAAGCGGATCGCCATACGGATTGCCCGACTGGTAGTTGAAGGATGGTGAGAAGTCCCAACCGTTCATGCGTTCGTCGAGGTTGAGGTTCCACACCCACTTCACGTCGTACGAGCTGCTCGCGGGCGGCGCTTGCGTGAACGACGGCGCATAATACGCATTCGGATCTTCCATCGCGTAGTGCGTGCCGTTGTTGGTATTGTAGAGGGCGATCTGCTTATTGATCAGGTCGATGATCGACACGCCGTTGGCCGCCGGACCGAAGCGGATCTTGGAATCCGTGTAGGTGCCGGCAAGCGTCGCGGTCAGACCGTTCTCGCTCGTGCGGTTCTTCTGCAGCAAGAACTCGGATCCACTGATCTTCGCGTTGCCGAAGTTGTAACCGGTGACGAACGACGGCTGCGTCGGGTTGACGGGCAGGTTCAGCACCTGGCCGCGCGTCACGCGCGCGTACGGTGTGACCTTGAACGACAAGCCGCCGCTGAAGTCGTGTTCGTAGGAGATGTCGTAGTTGGTGCTGTCCTCAGGCTGCACGTTGTGCACCGCGAGGAAGCCTAGACCGCCATAGAAGCGGTTCAGCACGGCGACCGTGTCGCCGGGTCCCCACTGCGGGCCCGCTCGGTATTCTTCGAACGCCGAGTTCGGCGGTTGGACGTAGCGTCCGACCGACGCGCGGAAGACGTTCGACGGATCCGCGGCATACGTCACGCCGAAGCGCGGGCTGAACTCGTTGTACACGAGCGAGCCGCTTACGTTCTGCCAGTTCGCTTGACCCGGCGAGATATTCTTGGGCGGATTCGCGACTGAATCGGCCGCGTAGGTCGTCAAGAATCCGTTGCACGGCTCGGACGGGGCATATGCATAACCGTAGAGGCAGATGCCATCCTGGTTCTGAGCCATTTCGGCCAGTCCGTTCGCGCCGGTGATCTGTAGGGGCATAAGGCCGAACTTGAATTGATCGTAGCGCAGGCCGAGGTCGAAGTTGAGCTTGTCGCTCGGTTTGAACGTGTCGGCCAGAACCGCGTCCGTGGTGATCGGTGTCGTGCTGGACCAGTACGCATACGGCGCGTTGATCTGTGCGACGTTATCGCCCGGCGTAGCGCATGGCGCCAACGATGTGAAGACCGCAAGGTTTCCGCACGTGGCGTAGGCGCCGCCGGCGTTCACGCCGAGGCCTGTGTTGCGCGAGACCAACCAGTTGGCGTAATTGTAGCGTAGCGTCAGGTCCTTGGAGTAGTCGGCGTCGAACTTGATGAGGTTCTGCCGGTTGAGCTGATTCTGGTAGTTGAGCGAAAGACCGGTGGCGTTATCGTGCAGCTGGTAGAACGTGCCGCCGTTCAAGCCTTCCGTCGGCTCGTCGAGGTTCCACGCTGAGAACAGCGAGTACGCGAACAGTCTGACGAACGACGTGTCGGTCAGCGAACGCGTGTAGCCGAGTTTCTCGATGTTGTAGACCGTGCTCTGGCTATCGAAGAACCCTGCCGGAATGGCCCCCTTCGAATTGCCTGCCGTCGGCCACGTGTACGTGCCGAGCTTCGTCGGGTCATACGGCGTGTTCAGCCCACCGGTATACGGATTGCCGATAGGCCATAGAAGGCGTCCGGACACCGGGTCGACACCGCCGCCCGTCTCGTATCCGTAGAAATTCGGGTCGAGATTGGCGCCGGAGTACGGGAACGGACCGCCGGTCGCGCCCATGACTGCAAGGGCCTGCACATCGTCCGACAGACCGTTGTGGGTCAGCGTCCAGTGCAAGTTCGCCGTCGTGTCGCGCGACTGGTTGTACGGCAGCGGGTTGTTGGTGAAGAACGAGGCGCCCATCGGTACGTTGAGCGTATGGCCAACCGCGCAATTCAGCGCGCCGCCGAAGTTGCCGGTGACGTACGCGCAGCCCGGATCGTTTGCCGGAATGCTGAACTGATGGTTGTCCTGGTTGCCGCGATCGCCATAGAGATACGCTTGGTCGTTCGACAGCGTGGAGATGTAGTAGCTGAAACGGTTGTCCGGCGTGCCGCCGAACATCGCGATGTGCAGCGCGTGTGCGAACGCTTGTCCGCCGAACGAGCCGTCGAATTCTGCGCCGCCCGGATAGCGGCCGCGCTGAATCGTGCCGTTGATGAAGCCCGACATCGCGCGGCCTGAATCGGCCGGTGCGCCGCCGGTGTACACTTCGATGCTCGCCAGACCATTGGTGGCAAGCGCGGTGCTGTTATAGAAGTCGAAGCCGCGGTTGAGCGGAATGCCTTCCAGCTCAAAGCCGACCTGGTCGTACGCGCCGCCGCGCAGGCTCAATGTGCCCTGGCCGTTATACGTTCCGCCCGAACCCACCGCACGCACGACGCCCGGCAGCGAGCCGACGACGCCATTCTGGCTGTACAGTGATTCGGCACCGCCGGCAGAGCCTTGGTAGCCGCTCATCTTTGTCGCGCTGACGGCATACAAGTCGCCGGTGACGGTCTTCGAGACCACGCCGGCTTGCGCCGTCGCGGTGACGTGACCGAGCACTGCAGCGGTCGGATGGATCTTCACATCGCCGTTCGTGTTCTGGTCGGCTGTGACGGTGAGACCGTACAGCGTGCTGACATCGAATCCGGTCTTGGAAGCTGTGATGCTATACGTGTCGGGCGAAAGGTTGAGAACCGAGTAGAAACCTTTCGAATCCGTGGTCACGCTAGCGCTTTGTGACGGCGATGTCGCCGTGATCTTGACGCCCGCTACTGGGGCGCCTGTCTGGTCCGTTACCGTACCGCTGATGGAACCCGTGGTGCCGGCCAGAACCCATGTTCCCTGGACCAGCATGACGACGAGCGCCAGAAAAGCGATTCGGAGTAGGCCCTTGATACCCATAGGGTTTCCTCCCGAGGCGAGTTGCAATAAACGTCGGCCGGCAATGCGCAAGCCGAAAACTATTCTTATAAGTCGGGGGACTTGGGACCTTTGACCTTAACGAGGTTTTCACGTAAGGCTGGTCGTCCCGCTGCATGCGAAAAGCGGGTCCCGGCCGCGAAGGCCGGGACCCGCTTTTCCCTGTTCTACGAGGTCTTAGGCGATCAGAGTTTGATCTTCACACCCAAGAACGCATTGAACGGTTGGATCGTCGGGTTCTCCTGATACGGGTACTGGACCATCGGTTGGAAGGTCGAACCCGGGTTGTAGACGTTCGAGCCGTACGGGAGCGGCGCGCCGTAGCCCGGCAGGGTATAGCCGCACACGTTGTGGTTCGCGAAGCGAGTCCACGGCTCCGATGTTCCGCCGGTGCACGTATTGACGATGTTCGCCAAGTTGAGCGTCAGCGCAACTCGCGGGCTCACGTCATACGAGACCTGCATGTGCATCAGGAGCTGGTTCGGAGCTCTGAACGCGCCCAGGCTGTCGAAGTTGCCGGTGAACGGATCCGGCGTGGGAACTAAGCCGGTGCACGATAGTGCATCGAACGGAGTGCCCGTGCCGCCGTACTTGTAGCGCGGATCGCCTGCGACGGTGCCGGCTAGGTTGGCCGTGCAAGTCGAAGGATCAACGCCGGTGCCAGTGAGCGGATCGCCATAGTAGCCGCCTTCGAAGTATTGGAACTGCGGCGAGATGGCGAGCTTATTGGCTTTGAAGTTCAACACGAGCGTCGCCGCCAGTGGTGTTTCGTAGGAGCCCGAAGCGGCTTCGACCACACCCGGGATGGTGCTGAACGGCAAGTAGGCGCCGTTCAGGTCGAGCAGCGGCCGCGCCGGCGCATTGTAGTACGGGTTGGCGATGCCGTTCGGCTCGGTCGGAATCGCGGTACCGACGCCGCCGGCTACTCCGCAAAGCGAGTTCGGGTTCGTCGATGGTCCGACGCCCGCGCAGGCCTTCGTGAAGTCGTTGTACTGTTGGATCGCCTGGTTGTCGGTGCTGAGCACGCTGCCGCCGTTCTGCAGCGCGCTGTACTTGATCAAGCTGCGCGTGAACGTGACGGAGAGCAGTCCGGACAACCCGTTGTGGTTGAAGTCGCCCTTCGTCAGTTCGAACTCGACGCCGTCTGAGGTCTGGCTACCGGCGTTGAGTCCCGAGACGAAGCCCGTCTTCTGATCCAAGAAGAAGTTCTGGATCTGGTCTTTCGTCTGGCGCAGGAACGGTGTGAGCTTGAAGCTCACGTCGCCGCTCTGATGCTCCAACGAAAGATCGTAGTTATTCGACGTCGGCGGACGGATCTGGTGCGTCGTGGTCGTGAACCCGAACTTCCAGAAGTTGTTGCCGTCGTACGACGCGAGATCTTGCTGCAGCAGGTTGTACTGCTCGTAGGCGGTGTTCGGCGCCTGCGTGTATCTGCCGTAGCTGAAGCGGATCACGTTGTCGGGGTTGATCGTGTACGTGCCGCCGATACGCGGCTGGAACACGTTATACGTGACCGTGTCGTTGGGCAGGTTCGTGAGATGCACCGCAACCGTTCCCGCTGGGCACGGCTGGTTTGCTCCGGTGTCGTTCGCCGGGTTGTAGGCAGGGGTGCTGCCTGCGGTGGGCGACACGCAGAAGCTGTTGTTATACGAGTTGAACCAGAAGTTGCGCGCGGATCCGCCCGTGTCCGAGAGCTTGTAACGGAAGCTGTCGAAACGAACGCCGTAGTTGAACAGCAGTTGTCCCGTCGGCTTCCATTGATCCGTGATCGAACCGGAAAGGAACGTCGGATCGGCTTGGTTGCCGCCGCCGCGACGTCCGTTTTCGGCCACGAACCACTCGCACGATCCCGTGCCGCAGCTCGCCGGCAGAGTCAGGGTCGCGGGGGTGATGTTGCCCAGCGTCACCTTGTCTGCATTCGCGCTGTAGCAGCTCACGGCAAGTCCGGCCGCTGTGTAGCACACGCCGCTCGTCGGAGCGCTCGAGTTGACAGCCCACAGGAACGGCCGATTGCCGCCGTTGACCATGGTGGTGTCGTTCGCGCGGTAATCGTGCGCATACGTATCGCCGACTTCCACGTTGATCAGGTTCTTGTCGTTGATCTGGCTCGCATACGACGCGCTGACGCCGTTGGTGGTCGTCTGCACGTAATAGTTGAGCGGGCAATACCCGACGAAGTTGGTCCACGCCGTGTTCGGGCAAGTCTGCGGCCATTCCGAGTAGTTCGTATAGCCATAGATGCGGAAATACGATGAGGTACCGATGTTCTTCTGGTATTGCAGCTTGATGATCGAGTTCGGGTTCTCCGTGCCGTCGCGATGGTTGGGGTCGATCGCGGCCAACGCACCGCCGAAATACGGCGACGGCTTCGTGCTATCCGGATTGTAGGGGAAGTAGTAGGGGTTGACCATCGCGGAGAGCTGAGCGGCAGTGACGCCCGCGCCGAGCGCTACGCCGACTTTGCCCAGATACTGCGCGCCGATGCCGGGTCCGCTCAAATAGCCGAACACCGGGGCGCCATTCAGATTCTGCAGTAGACCCGGAGTTGTTACGCCCCAGTCCGATGCGGAGCCGTAGTAGTTGTTGTGCAGATATGAGTTGTCGTACAGCAGCTGGATGTCGTCCTTGCCGGCGTCGTTGCGGTGCGGCAGGCCGAAATGCAGGTTGACGATGTTCTCGCTATCCCACACGTCTGAAACGTTGACGCTGTCCACGGGCGCCGCGAGCGCATAGCCGCCAGGGCCGTTGCCGTTCGGGTAGCAGCTGGCGAAGTTCTCGTCCGTGGCATTGCCCGGGCATGGCAGACGCGCCGCGGGTGTTCCCCACTGCTGCGTGATACCGGCGCCGTTGCTCTCGTCGAAGTAGCGGAACGATTGATGATACGTGCCGACACCGACGAAGTAGGTGAAGTTGCGATCCGGCGTGGCGCCGCCGACTTCAAGAGAC